>JBLIDK010000108.1:0-3002 GCA_047632595.1 Sphingobacteriales bacterium | reverse complement strand
TTTGAATATATTGAAGTATTTTACAATCGACAACGAAGACATTCCTATTTGGGCTACGTAAGCCCGATAGAATATGAGCAGGCCAATGCCTTTTAATTAAATCGTCCGAAAAACTGTGGCAACCTCAGGCTGTGCTTTTTAAATCGGAATTTACATTGAGGGAACGAAAGTTAAAAACACCTAATTAAATATAAAGGTAAAGACAGGGAACTACGTAAATAAATAACAAGCCGAGCAATTGCATATAGGAGATGCTGGATAATGACCGTTAACAATATTGAGGGAGCAAATGAAGTATCGTCCTGAAATTGATGGATTAAGAGCCATCGCAGTAATCCCAGTTATTTTGTTTCATGCTGGTTTTGATCATTTAAGTGGCGGTTTTCTTGGTGTTGATGTCTTCTTTGTAATCAGTGGATATCTAATAACAACCATCATTCTTGCAGAGAAAGAAGAAGGAATGTTTTCTTTACTCACTTTTTATGAGCGAAGAGCGCGCAGAATTCTTCCCGCACTGTTTTTTGTAATGCTAGTAAGTCTGCCATTTGCTTGGTTGTGGTTACTTCCAAGTGATTTTAAAAGTTTTTCTCAAAGTCTTGTTTCCGTGTCTTTTTTCTCTTCCAACATAATTTTTTGGTTAGAAAGTGGTTATTTCGATGCTGCGGCAGAAATGAAGCCTCTGTTACATACTTGGAGTTTGGCTGTTGAAGAGCAATACTATATTCTCTTTCCGTTATTTCTGATGGCTGTTTGGACACTAAGAAAGAGATGGATATTCGGTGCAATAATAATATTAGGTTTAGTTAGTTTACTTCTTGCTCAATGGGCGACGCATTATGCACCGAATTTCAATTTTTATATGTTGCCGACACGTGCGTGGGAATTAATGGCAGGTGCTTTAGTAGCTTTTTATCTTCTTTATGGAAGGAATAACAATGAGTTAGTAGAGAAAAACCGTTTACTCAGTGAGTTACTTGGCGGATTAGGGTTGGGATTAATTTTATTAAGCCTGATTTTTTATAACGAATCGATGTCTTTGCCTTCTTTGTATACTGTTGTGCCAGTTTTTGGTGTTGTCCTCGTTATTTTGTTTTCAACCAAAGCTACGGTAATAGGAAAACTCTTAGGCTTTCAGCCTCTGGTTGGTGTTGGATTAATTAGCTATAGTTTATATTTGTGGCACCAACCTATTCTTGTTTTTTCGAAGCATAGAAGTATCGAGTCTCAAAATATTTCAGAGATACTTTTGTTACTTTTTACTACATTCGTTCTTGCTTACCTAAGTTGGAAGTTTATAGAAAAACCATTTAGAAATAAAAAGAAGATTGATAGGAACAAAATTTTTGCGTTTTCGGTACTAGGTTCATTATTTTTCATAATTATTGGAAGTTTAGGGCATTTCAAAAATGGCTTTGATGAGAGACAATTTTGGTTTAGTAACCTTTTGTCATATGAATTTGATAATCGTAAACTACAACAAGAAAGTTGGGATATTCTGAGAGACAGATCTGAAAATACAGAATATAAGGTAGACTCTAATGATTATGATAGTGAACTTTGGTTTGATTTGAGGTCAACAAAGCAACGTTTGTTGGTCGTTGGCAATTCGCATTCAAAAGATATATTCAATGTTTTATATAACTCGAAAACAGCTAGTAAACGTTATCAACTTGCACGTTATGGTGTGCAAATAAAGGATTTAGATAGACGTGCTCACGACTTTTATTCTTCAAATAATTATCTCGAGAGTGAAGTAATATTACTGGCAACCCGTTTTAGTCTTAGAGACGTAATTAGTTTGCCTGTTATTATCAATAAGATACAAGCTGATGGGAAGTCAGTTTTTATTGTAAAAAGGATTTTTGATTTTCAATACAATCACATTAATTTTAAAAACCTTGCAGATTTTCAATTATCGAAACTGTGTTCAAATTCTTGTGACAAAAATAATTCCATTCAGATTAAAGATAAGATAGATAGGGCGTTTTTTGAAAATTATATCGAGGAATACCAAGAAAGTAAAAGCCATCGGATAAACAACACACTAGAAAAAATAGCTATGGAACATCATGTTCAAATTTTAGATCGTATGGACTATGTATGTGATCGAAAAAATAAACGATGTTTTTCTATGAACAATAATTTCGAAAAATATTTTTATGATTATGGCCATCATACTCTCGAGGGGGCGCAGTATTTTGGGAATAGAGTGGATAAAATCGATTGGCTAGAAAACTTGGTCAGATTTTAATGTAGAGCACATATTCACATGAATATTTGTTCAAATGTTGGTTTAAAAATAGTTTTTACACAGTCTGGGCACTAGGGGGACTCTTGGCCGAAGAAACGCGGGTTGCTAAATTGGCGCATTTTGAGCCGTATTACTTTACTTTTCCGGTTCTGTATCAAGAGCGTTAGTTAAAGCCAAATCTTTTTAAAAAAAATAAAAGGGGTCAAAATAAAAGAAATAAAAGGGGTCAGAGTCAATTTAAATGAACTATACTCCAGAATTAACAAGACAAGAATTAACAAGACACGCATAATAACGAGCAGTCCAAAAAATAGTTTTCGGGTTCATTACGATGGGTGTCTTTATAATTCACTGGTGGCGTCTAAGTTTTTGGCTTTCAGGATCAATGCTCAGCTTTGCAGAAGGAAATAAATACTGCCAGTTCAAACTTTTATTGGCAGACGGGTGTTTCAATTGCAATGCGTGAGGCATCCAAACACCAGCAAATTGCGTATTGTTTAAATGTAATTGCAGATACTGTTTACCTTAGCAATTTGGCTGTGAATAGGGTTTTCCAATTCACTCGCGAGTGTCACAACTCGATGTTTCCCGCCTTTTCCATTCCATATTCGAACGCAATGGTAGCCAAAATCGATATCCTTTACCCTGAGTCTAGTGGCTTCCATTAGTCTTAATCCGCTGCCGTATAATAAACTTGCAGTCAAATAGTAATTGGCGCTTATTTGTTCAAGTAAATGTTTAACTTCGTCAA
>JBLIDK010000107.1:0-3622 GCA_047632595.1 Sphingobacteriales bacterium | reverse complement strand
CACCAATGCCCAATGAAAAGAAGTTTATTAGCAACAATTACTGCCTGGCTCGCAGTTTTGGTCACTTATTACTGCAATGTCAGCTAACTGTAGTTTCTTTTTTTCCTCTTTTGGAATAGGTGTACAACAAGGCAAATCTTCTTGGTCTGTCAAAGTGTAACGAGGGTCGTTAAACTCTGCATCTTCATGAAAATAATACACTTCCCATTGATGTCCATCTGGATCTGCGGCCCAAAACTTGTCTTGAACTGCATAGCAACAATTGGTTCCCATTTCCTCTCTGGTATTAACCTTCATGGATTGCAGTCTCGACATTCTTTCAAGCACATCTTCTTTACTTTCTACCTGAATTCCTAAATGTCCAAACCCAGCACTTACTCGTTCAGGATTCTCCACAAAAGAAATAATTAATCCCGGACTATCAAGCTCATACTTAGCATAACCTTGCTTTATTTTAGTTGCTGGTTGAGCAAAAAAAGTGGTGTAAAAGTTAACCGTTTGTGCAATATCTTTAACATAAAGACTCACATGCATTCTTGGAAAAGTTGCCATTATTGTTGAATTTTAAGAAGTAACAAAAAGAAAGGGAATTAGTTTACAAGAATTACCTTGTCCATTGTATCGCCTTGAGCAATTTTATCTACAATATCTACGCCCTCAATAACTTTACCAAAACAAGTGTGGTTTCTGTCTAAATGAGCTGTGTTATTTCTGCTGTGGCAGATAAAGAACTGAGAACCGCCAGTATTTCTACCTGCGTGAGCCATACTCAAAACACCTTTATCATGAAATTGGTTCTCACCATCTAATTCACAATCAATTTGGTATCCAGGGCCACCTGCACCAGTTCCATCAGGACAACCACCTTGAATCACAAAGTCAGGAAGAACTCTGTGAAAAGTTAAGCCATCGTAATATTTCTTAGTAATTAGTTCAATAAAATTATCAACTGTTTTAGGAGCGTCGTCATAAAACAATTCAATTTTCATTACGCCGTGCTTAGTGTGTATTTCTACAAATCTCATAGTTACTTTAATTTGATGCAAAGTTATCATATTCTTTCTAAAGAAAAACCTAGCAATTGTTTATTCATTATTCTATACCGTCAAATTAATTTATTAGCATTGTATATGGAAGAATTCAAACCTGCCAAAACATTAACCCTTCGTATCGACTGGTCGGATTTAGACCTATTTAAACATGTAAATAACATTGTTTTTTACAGATACATACAATCAATGCGTATAACCTATTTCGAAGAAATGAAGATTTTAGAGAACTACGATAAACTTCAAATAGGGCCCATATTAAGACGTTGCGCCTGCGACTTTTTAAAACCACTACATTGCCCAGGAAATGTGACTATTAAGTCTAAACTTGGCTTTATAGGAAACACCAGCTTTGGCTTTAAGTATCATTTGTTTAACGATAATAATGAGCTTGTTGCCGAAGGAGAAGATGTTATTGTTTATTACGACTTTAACAAAAAAGAAAAGTGCCCAATTCCTGAAAAATACCGCCTTAAATTAGAGTCGTACAAGAATTAATTGCCTACAAATAAAGAAATATCACAGAAAAGCAAAACCAAGTCTCTATTTTTGTGTAGTACTAGTATCAAAACCATTAATAACTAAAGCAACAATGAAAAAATCGTATATTATAATAGGAGTTATTGCCCTTCTAGCAATTATTGTTTACTCATCTATAAAGGGAACCTATAACAATATGGTGAAAATGGATGAGGATGTTACAGGAAAATGGGCACAGGTTGAAAACGTTTACCAACGTAGAGCTGATCTAATCCCTAACCTTGTGAATACAGTAAAAGGATATGCAGATTTTGAGCAAGAAACCTTAACTAAAGTAATTGAAGCAAGGTCACAAGCTACTTCAACAAACATTAGTGTGGATGACTTAAGTCCTGCAAACATTGCAAAATTCCAAAAAGCACAAGCTGGCCTAAGCTCAGCGTTAAGCAGATTATTAGTAACAGTTGAACGTTATCCAGAATTAAAAGCAAATGAAGGCTTTTTGAAACTACAAACGCAATTAGAAGGAACTGAAAACCGTATTTCTGTAGAACGAATGAATTTCAATAATTCTGTTAAAGAGTACAATAGCTACATCAGAAAATTCCCTAAAAACCTTTATGCTTCTATGTTTGACTTTGAGAAAAAAGGTTATTTCGAAGCAGATGCTGGAGCAGAAACAGTACCTGAAGTTCAATTTTAATATGAGCGACAACATTTTCAAAGTAATAGACAAGAAACAAATTATTGAAGCCATTGAAGAAGCAGAAATTGCTTCTTCAGGTGAAATTCAAGTTCATGTTGACAGTAAGTGCAAAGGCGATGTTTTGGACAGAGCTGCACATATGTTTGCTAACCTAGACATGCATAAAACTAAATTGCGTAATGCAGTTTTGTTTTATGTGGCTCTAGAGTCTCACAAATTTGCCGTTTTAGGCGATGCCGGTATCAATTCGGTAGTTCCTGAAAACTTTTGGGACGAAATTAAAGAGGAAATGGCTAAATTGTTTAAAGCTGACAAGCCAACAGAAGCCCTAGTTTTAGGCATAAAAATGGCCGGTAAAGCCTTAGCCGAACATTTCCCCTATCAAGGTGAAGAAGATATTAATGAACTCCCTAATGAAGTCTCTTTTGGTAAATAAAAACTCTTTTAAATCAGTATTCTTAGCCTTTTGGCTCTTAGTCCCTACCCTTCTTATTGCGCAAGACTTCCCAGAGCCCTTAAGTCCGCCAAGACTAGTTAACGACTTTGCGGAAATTTTATCCGATGCGCAAGAACGTCAACTAGAACAAAAGTTACTCCTATACAACGATTCCACTTCAACAGAAGTCGCTATTGTTACCATGAATTCTATTGGACAATATGAAACCATGGACTATGGAATAAAGCTTTTCAATAAGTGGAAAGTTGGTAAAGAAGGCAAGAACAACGGTATTTTAATTTTAGTTGCAGTAAATGACCGTCAGATGGGCATTGTAACGGGTTACGGAGTAGAAGGTGCGGTGCCAGATGCAGCAACTTACACCATTCGTGAGAACTACATGAAGCCTGCCTTTAAACAAGGTAATTACTATAAAGGTCTGAACGATGCTACAACAATAATTTTTGACCTTTTAAAAGGCGAATACACGGCTGAGCAATTAGTAAAACAGAACAAAGGCGGTTATTTTGGACTAATCGTTATTTTGTTTATGATTATTATTTGGATAATCTCTATTAAGCAAAAGCAAAAACACTTTAAGGAACATCATGTAGGTGGTGCTAATTTATCCTTTTGGGCAACTATGCTACTCATGAGTAGCATGAGCAACCGAGGAAGCGGCTACGGCAATTTTAGAGGAGGCTCTGGAAGCTTTGGCGGCGGAGGTGGTGGTTTTGGCGGTTTCGGTGGAGGTTTCTCTGGTGGTGGCGGATCTGCCGGCGGGTGGTAAGGACCGTTTTGAGTGTGTGCCTAGAGTATTGAGGAAAATAAACGCGCGCCAGTTTTATTTTTGAAACCTATGCCGCAAATAAAAACCGTCATCCTGATGATAATCCCAGACCGACGAAGGAGTATCGGGATGTATCGAAGAGCGGTTTTTGTAAACCATTC
>JBLIDK010000106.1:0-3633 GCA_047632595.1 Sphingobacteriales bacterium | reverse complement strand
GACTTGTAGTATTAGTACTCGCAATGCCTACAATCTTATTCTATCAAGCCGGTGTGTTTGGAGAATATGATTTCTGGACAGGAACAGTATCCCTAGTAATATTTGCCTTTGTTGAGGTTGTGCTATTTGCTTGGGTATTTGGAATGGACAAAGGTTGGCGTGAAATTACAGATGGAGCAGATATTCGGGTGCCATTGATATATAAATTTATTATCAAATATGTGACACCATTATTTATAGGAATTGTTCTAGTAAGTGCATTCTTTAAAGTATCTGATGGTGCCTTAGCCCCAGAGAGTGTAGTTGGAATGATTTTCCACGTAGGAGTTGAAGATACACGTTGGTTTATAGATGGTGTAATGCAAAATATATTCTTGATTGATATGTCGAGAATACTTTTAGTACTTACCTTTTTAGGATTAGCATTTATGGTTAAAATTGCGTCAAACCGCAGAAAAAAAGCAAAAAAATAATGAATACATCAGCACTAATATTAATGATTGTCGTTCAAGTTTCAGTAACAGTTATTACTGGATATTTTTTCTACTTGGTTTTGACTATTAAGCCTAAACCTGAGCCAGATTCATATTCTGAAAACGCCGACGATCCGCGTTAAAAATTTATGTACTAATGAAGGACCTCTTTACTTTTACTAAAAAAGAACAACGTGGTATCCTTTTATTGTTAACAGTAATACTAATTCTGATAGGTGTAAGAATCTATCAGAATTTTTTATTTAACAACATTCCACCAATTGCTGTCGTAGAGTTTTATCCTGAGTTTTCGGAGGATACTTTAGAAATGGAAAAGAAGTCGGTAAGTGAACCAGCCAAAGTCTTATTTCCATTTGACCCGAATACAGTAGATTTAGATGGCTGGCAAGAATTGGGGCTCTCCAAAAAACAAGCACAATCAATACTTAACTTTAGAAATGCTGGGGCAGTGTTTTACAAGAAAGAAGACCTAAAAAAGCTCTTTGTTATTTCTGAGAAGTTTTATGAAAAAATTGAGCCTTTTGTAGAGATTGAAGTGAAAAAAGAAGTGGCCAAAGAATTCAAGAAGGCCCCAAGACCGAAGATAATTGATATCAATAATGCCGATTCATTAGTTTTAGTGAGTGTTTCAGGCATTGGGCCAACCTTTGCAAAACGTATTTTGGCTTACAGGGCTATTCTTGGCGGATTTACAAGTAAAACGCAGTTGATTCAGGTCTACGGAATAGATCAAGATAAACTAAGTGAATTGGAGTCTAAAATCACCATCGGACCCATCCCGGAAACGGTAAAAATCAACATAAATGAGGCCAATTACATAGAATTGGTTAAACACCCTTTCATTTCTAAGTCAATTGCAAAATCAATTGTTGCGTATCGTGAACAACATGGTATCTTTGCAGATAAGAGTGAACTCTTGTTAATAACGACAATTAGCAAAGAAACCTATGATAGAATCAGCCCCCATATCCGACATTAGTCTTGAACAAGATATCAAGGATAGCATTCGCACTGTAATGGATTTCCCTAAAGAGGGAATAGCATTTAAAGACATTACAACCTTATTATTGAAACCTGAACTTTCAAGAAAATGCATTCAAGAGTTTGCTGACTTTGCACGAACGTTAGAAATTGATGCCATTTGCGGAATTGAGGCCCGTGGTTTTATTTTAGGAATGGCAATTGCCCAAGAGCTGAACATCCCTTTTATCCCGATAAGGAAAAAAGGAAAGTTACCTGCAGAAAGAGTTTCTCATACTTATGATTTAGAATACGGTACAGATACCTTAGAAATTCATAAAGACGCCATTAAGCCAGGAATGAAAGTGATGATTCACGACGATTTATTGGCAACAGGTGGTACAGCCGAAGCATCATCAATATTAATTGACAAAATGCAAGGAAAAGTGGCTGCATATAGCTTTATTATTACATTAAACTTTCTAAATGGAAAGGATAAACTAGCCAAATTCTCTAATAAAATGGTTAGTTTAGCGAATTATTAGTTCAATTAAAAAAGACACTTTATATCAATAGAATGAGTAACACTGGGGTAGAAAATATGCCAACTACAATGGCATTTGGAGAGACGGAAAATCAAAAAATGATTCGCGAAATGATTGCGGATTTTTCAGAGAAACACATTCGTCCTGATATGATGAAATGGGATGAAGAACAAATTTTCCCAGTTGAAGTATTCAAAAAATTAGGAGAACTAGGTTTAATGGGAGTATTGGTGCCTCAGGAATATGGGGGTTCTGGTTTTGGATACTTAGAATACGTTACCGTTGTTTCAGAAATTTCTAAAGTTTGTGGTTCAATTGGCTTATCTGTTGCAGCACATAATTCACTGTGTACCGGACATATTTTAGCTTTCGGCAACGAAACTCAAAAAGCAAAATACTTACCAAAACTAGCTTCTGCAGAATGGATAGGTGCTTGGGGTTTAACCGAAGCAAACACGGGTTCTGATGCAATGCGTATGCAGTGTACAGCTGTTTTAGATGGCGATCATTACGTAGTAAACGGTACTAAAAACTGGATTACTCATGGTAAGTCTGGTGATGTTGCTGTTTTAATGGTACGTACTGGAGAATCAGGAAGTTCAAAAGGAATAAGTGCATTAATTGTTGAAAGAGGAACTCCAGGTTTTACAGCTGGAAAGAAAGAAAATAAATTAGGCATGCGTGCTTCAGAAACTACTGAGTTAGTGTTTGAAAACTGTAGAGTTCCTAAAGAGAATTTGCTAGGTGTAGAAGGCGAAGGTTTCAAACAAGCGATGAAAGTATTAGATGGCGGTAGAATTTCTATTGCCTCTTTATCAATAGGTATTGCACAAGGCGCATTTGACGCTGCTGTAGCTTACAGTAAAGAAAGACATCAGTTTGGACAACCAATCTCTAGTTTTCAGGGTATTTCGTTTAAAATTGCAGACATGGCTATGAAAATTGAAGGTGCAAGACTCTTAACCTTTCAAGCAGCTGATTTGAAGAACAGAAACATACCTGTTACTGAAAAGTCGGCTATTGCGAAGTACTATGCTTCAGAAATTTGTGTAGAAGTTTCTACAGATGCTGTTCAGATTTTTGGTGGCTATGGCTATACCAAAGACTTCCCAGTAGAAAAATTCTACCGTGACTCAAAACTATGCACAATAGGAGAGGGGACTTCTGAAATTCAAAAGATTGTAATTGCTAGGGAGATTTTAAAGGATTAATTAGAAAGTTGTGATAAATTAACTTTCTACTTTCGACCCTCCTTTTTCGGTCTTGGATTTATATTGCGATCAAAATTTCAATTAGACCTAAAGCCCCGACCAGCTAGGCGTCGGGGAAGTAGGTAGAAATCTACCTTCAGTTTTCCCATTAACTTAAAAGCGTAGTATAGCTATAAAGCTACTTCAATAATAAATCGTGAATCTTTTTAGTATTTCGTTATTTACTAAAATTGTTGACCACCTTAAGGTAGATTTCTCTCTTCGTTACACTCCGTTCGAAATGACAGTCTAGGGAGGAGCGTTTTCTTCTAATTCTGTATTCCTTAAAAAAAGTGGATTAATAATGCCGTTGGCAAGGATTAAGTTAAAAGTATTAAAGTTGAAATAAATTAACTTTCTACTTTGAACAATTAATTAATCTTT
>JBLIDK010000105.1:0-3678 GCA_047632595.1 Sphingobacteriales bacterium | reverse complement strand
CAATAGTTAAATACACTATTACATTATCTGCAGGAGAAGGAGGAACTGTATCAACTACAGGAGGCGATTATGAGTCAGGACAAACATTTAGTGTAACAGCTACTCCACAGGGGGAATACTTATTTAAGGATTGGTCTGATGGTAATACAGATGCTACAAGAACAATTACAGTATCATCCAACAATACTCTTACTGCAAACTTTGAAAAGAAGAAGTACCCATTAACAGTAAACATAGAAGGCGAAGGAGAAGTGTTGGAGGAAATAGTAAATGCTGGTAGGACTACAGACTATGATTCTGGGACTACAGTTAAATTAACAGCTGTTCCTGCAGAAGGATGGGAATTTGCAGGATATGAGGGAGACTTCATTGGGTTAAGGGAACATTATATCCTCGCTTACTTTTTTGTCCCCCTTATTGTAGAAATTCCAATTTTTAAAGGTATCGTTTAAGGGTTTAGCCAATAGTTGATTTTAAAGTTTAAACTCCAGTTTTTCCCATTTTCTATGAGTTGTTCTTCTCTAGAGTTGAATACGATAAAGAGATCTGAAGCCTCTTGGTATCTCCATTGAAGTCTTGAGTTAAATGCCCACAACTTCTTTTGATTGTTATGCTGAAATATATTTGTAAAAAACAAATTTCTAGTAAATGTGATATCGGATTTTGCGCCTATTAACCAAAATTGGTTCTCATTCCAAGGAGCGGGCATTTGAATATTGTTGTAATTAACAAGTGCACTCAAATTGACATAAGGTTGAAAGCGATAACCCATGGTTATATTTGTGGTTGCTTTTTGTCCATTTTGGAAAAATCCACCTTTTTCAAATTCAACGCTATAGGTCATTAAAGATTGTGGTTTACTTTGGAAATTAAAACCATGAGAATTAAAACGGTGTTCACTTCCTGCTAATAGCTCCTGTATTCCATATCGAGTTGGGTCAAAAGCAGATTGTAATTGTATGAATTCTTTGTTGTAGAAAAATGACAAATTAGAACGATTGGTGAAATTAAAGAAATAACTGAGCTTTGAAAAATGATCCGTTTGATCATTATCAAAATTGTAAAAACTACTCAAGGCTATTTTAGGTCCGTGAGATACTAAGAAATTATTGTTCTTTAAATAGCTCAAATACCCCATATCGTATCCCCATTTCCAATAGGCAACTCTGGGGATATATCCAACTTGTGGATCAATTTGAGCACCAACGCGCTCAAGACTGCCTTTAAAAAACCAATTGTTAGATGTGTAACTCAAATGAGATGCCCAAATTTGACGGTCTGTTTTTATTTCAGGGCTAAAAGCCGAAAGAAATAATAGTTTACCATCCCAATGGTTATTACTAGAAGCATAATTATACTCCAATCCCATAGTTCGGTTGTACTCGCTACTTTGATCGTGTAATTTTGAATCAAAATTAAGAGCCTGTTTATTCACTAGAATCAATCCTAAATTAGAGCGTTCAAACAGTTTTTGTTGTACAGAAAAGACGGCAAAGTTTTCTGCCGCTAAACCCTTGGAGACGTCGCTTTTGGTTTGAATGTCCATAACGCCAATTCTTGTATTCTCAGAGAGGTTACCGCTGAGTCTCATCCCTGCTACAATGGGAACATCTAATCCAATTCTTCTAGAGAAGAATGGACGTATGCGATCATATCCAAAATTGGAAAATAAATCGGCATTTTCTAGAAAAAATTGTCTTTTTTCAGGAAAAAATAATTCAAAACGATCTAAATTAGTTGCTTCTTGATCCACTTCTACATTGGAAAAGTCGGGGTTTAAAGTAAAGTCTAAGTTCATCGATTCTCCAATACCAATTTTAAAATCTGCTCCTGCATCTAAAGAAGATGATCCAACTCCTCCTTGGTATTGACTATTAGCGACTAAATAAGGAATAAATGCTTTATTCCTATTTTGTTTAGGCGGTGGCGTGTCCCATATGAGGTTTCCAGTATAGGCTAAACTCACCGATGGAAAAATCTTTGGGACAGGCGCCCAAGCAGATTTTTCATTGGCTTTTAAATCCAAGCGACCAAAGTTAATCCCCCATTGATTGACATCTTCTTTGTAGCGAATTACACTAAAAGGAATTGCCAATTCAGCCACCCACTTTTCGTTGTCAAACCTCACGGCGGATGTCCACTTGGTATCCCAGTTTAAATCTACTCTACCCCCGTTGTACATGGTTCCATCCCACTGAGCACCGTAAGCATTTAATCCAAAACTAAACCCTGTAGTTAAATTGTTAAATGGATCAATAGCTATGAGTAAATTGTCGTTTTTGTTGAAGGAGAAATCTCGCTTGTATGATTCTACGCTATAAGGCCCTTTAACCTCGGTATGGTAAAATATTACCGCAATGTAGAGATAGTTGTCATCAAAGGCTAATTTAGCCTCTGATTGTTGTCTAGCGGGCTGGTCGTCGTCTGGTTGAATCATGTAAAAATCCTTTGCCACATCTGCTTCATTCCAGGTGCGTTCACTTAGATTTCCGTCGATTTTTATGAGTTCATCTGTTTTTTGTATATGAACTTTAAAATTGGAATTGGCTTTTTCTTGAGCAAAGAGTAAAACACTAAAAAGCAGCGTAATTAAGAGGATTATTTTGTGCATGGTTTATCAATAAAAACTAAATTATTGATTATGTCTTAACTTAAAGTTTCTCTTACCTTTAAATAGGTTTTAATGAATTACTTTGCAGAGACCATAATTGTTTTATTTAAAGCTATAAACTAATAAGGTGTTAGAAAAACTTTATGAATTTTAGTGGCTGTATTTGCATACTCTTTTTTGCTAGCCATTTTGTTCCATTTAGGAGAATTGATAAACTTTTTCCAGTTGGCATCATGTTCTTCCATGTCTTTAAATTGTATCATATAGGTAAGACAAGGCCTGTTTTGTCCAGCAATCTGATCTCCAAAAAACACAGGGTGAAGACCTACTTCATAAAAGAGACTTAATTCTTCCTCATTAAACATTTTGATTTTTCTCGCATTAGCATCTTCACTGTAGCTTTCATAAGTTCTGAGTTCAAAAAGAGAGGAATCATTTTCAATGTCATCCATCTTAGGAAGTGCATCAAAAGCTAAAAGAAGCATGGACTCATTTCTATAAAACAATTTGTCGTTAATATTCACTTGATTGTATGAAGCTGATTCTTTAAGGTATAGTGAATCCTTGTGAAGCTCTTGGGAATTCATGTAAATATTGGCATTTGGGTAAGATATAAGCAACCAAAGTTTAGTAGGGTCAGAATTTCCCAACTCTTTAAAAAGTTTCATGTGATTAACACCTTTTCTTTTTAGCGTATGTTTTAATACGTTTTCTATATAAGTAGTAAGAATACCTACATCAGCCCCAGTTTTAATTTCATAAGTCCTTAATTCGTAAAGCTCTTTATTATTGTTCTCTTGAGCATTGGCTATAGTAGCGAAGCTCATTAATATAATCAACAATGCCTTTTTTAAAAAATGTTCCTTCATTTTATAAATATAAGTCATTAATTGTGTGGCTATTAATATTCGGTTATTTTATTTTAATTACAACAGCATCGGTCTTTCCTTAATTTTGTAAACCCTCTTAGTTCCATTTCCTGTATTTCATATCTCAAATGTATTAGTTTGAAATTTAAAATATCACTCCAAACATACGCATCTTTCAAAATAATCTTTGTTTTATTC
>JBLIDK010000104.1:0-3799 GCA_047632595.1 Sphingobacteriales bacterium | reverse complement strand
TATGATTTCTCCAACTATTTTTAGTGTTTCTAAGATATTTAATACGCTCTTCGGCTAAAGCCAACGCTTCATTTGCAGAAGAATAACCTTTACTTAATTCAACAATCTTATCACTTAACCATAGTGCTTCTAATTGTTTTGATTCTTTTGAAAATTTAGCGGTGATTAACTCTAAGTGCTTTTTTGAAGGCGTACGCTTCCCAGATTCATATCTACTGTATAATGTAGAATGAATTCCAGTGCTTCGTGATACCTCTGCAATACTTAATGTAGAGTTTACCCGAATAGAATTTAGATAGGTACCAAAAATAGTCATGACAAAAAATGTCAACAAATATACCTTTTTCTTTTTTGGGAAAAAATTTTTATCAAATATTTTATTCTATCAAAATTGGAATGGATCTACCTTCAATGGAAATATAATATAAACCCGATTTAAGGGAAGAAACATCAAGTTGACCGCCAGAAATAGTGGAATTTAGAACCAGTTGGCCA
Source organism: Sphingobacteriales bacterium (assembly GCA_047632595.1). Lineage (GTDB taxonomy): Bacteria > Bacteroidota > Bacteroidia > Sphingobacteriales > Sphingobacteriaceae > JBLIDK01. The sequence continues at coordinate 3,304 of JBLIDK010000104.1, read as the reverse complement.
GTAGAATTGAAAACGCTTAACATCTTGTTTGATTTAAAGTTTTCCAAGTAAAGTGTGTTTTTAGCTGGTTGAGGATAAGTTTTTATATTCGAATCTATATCGTTTTTAACTGAAACAGTTTCTCTTGTACTTCGCTGATATGCGAAAGCGCCTCCACCACCATTACCCTGGGCCCAGTTTGTAAACTTTATATTTAAATAAATATCTTCAGTTATTAAATGTAAAACTCCTGCTCTTTGCTCAATATTGTCACCTAAATTCCCAGAACCTCCCAGCGAATTTTCCCAATTGGTAAAAGTTAAATCGGAAAAATTAGAAGCCGTTACACCGTTTTGAGGGTTTCCATTTAGACCTGCAAATGCCCATTCAGTTCCTGTTGGAGATGAATTATTGGTGTAAGAATTTTCCGATTTAATATTAAACATACCCTTTGTTGAAGCTCTAGTTAAAATTACTAATTCGGTTATTTTATCTTGATTTGAAACTTGTGTATGATCTTCATTTGCAGCTTTCGAAAATATAGTATTTGGGCCATCCCAGATTGACTGGCTTTTTGCTGTGAAAGAGGCAAAGAATAGTAAAATTAAAAATAGTGAAATTTTCATAGTAGATGATTTAATATACGAAATAAAGTCTTTTTACGTTTTATAAAGCAGTCATGTCAAATATACGACAAACTAAAAAGCCTCTTTTCTCATTGAGAAAAGAGGCTTTAAATTTTTAAAAGATAAATCTAGTTCGAACCAGTTGCATCCATTTCTGAAGCACGACGCATTTTTTGCATAGTGTTTTCTGAATCTCGTGAACTTCTCTTATAAAGTTCAAATTTTGTTGGTGCTTTTTTAGCAGGCCAATAATTGTTTCCTCTATCTGTATCAGCTGTTTCTAAGAAAGGATCTAAATTAACTTTAGCAACTTCTTTTTCAAAAAAGAACACTTTGCTTACTTCTGAACCGTTCATTTTCCAAATTTCAACAGGAATTCTTTCAACTTGAGTACTGCCATCTTCAAAAGTAAACTCTAAAATAACCGGCATATACAATCCGCCAACTGCCACTAGGTCAACTTGGTAATAGTTGTAGTCTGCATTTAACAAAGCCAATTCTTCTTCGTCTAAACTTTCTATGTATTTCTCGTATTCTTCTTTATCAAGAATGGTAACATCAAATGGATCATACTTATTATAAAAATCCATAGTTGAGGGATCTTTTTCAGTTACCGTTTGCTTAACCATTGTTTTATTTCTAGTGTCGCCAATAAACTTTTCTTCACTATCTAAAGCAGCTTTTGCCAATGGTTTTTCTACTTCAGGGTTTTTAGTATCTACTTTGAACCATTTAACATCTGAAATACCTAAATCAACATGGTCGTTTGTGTAAAACCAACCTCTCCAAAACCAATCTAAATCAACTGCACTTGCATTCTCCATCGTTCTAAAAAAGTCTTCTGGAGTGGGGTGCTTAAACATCCAGGTTTGCGCATATTCTCTAAAGGCATAATCAAACAACTCACGACCTAAAATCGTTTCTCGAAGAATATTTAGACCTGTAGCAGGTTTTCCATAGGCGTTGTTTCCAAATTGGAAAATTGACTCTGAATTAGTCATTATCGGTGAAATTTTACTTTTATCACCTTTCATGTAATCAGTAATCAAATAAGCGGGACCTCTTCTAGAAGGATAGTCTCTTTCCCATTCTTGTTCAGTTAAAAATTGGCAAAAAGTATTCAAACCTTCATCCATCCATGTCCACTGACGTTCATCAGAGTTTACAATCATTGGGAAGAAGTTGTGACCTACTTCATGTATAATTACACCCATCATTCCGTACTTTGTTCTATCACTATAAGTGCCATCTTTTTCTGGGCGACCATAATTGAAACAAATCATAGGATACTCCATTCCAATTTGCTTAGTGTGAACAGAAATTGCAACGGGATAAGGATAATCAAAGGTGTATTTTGAATAAACTTTTAACGTATGAGCAACAACTTTAGTTGAGTATTGCTCCCATAATGGATTTCCTTCTTTTGGATAATAGCTCATTGCTAAAACTGTGCGATTGCCAAACTTTACTGCTTGAGCATCCCAAATAAATTTACGAGAACTAGCAAATGCAAAATCTCTTACATTTTCCGCGTGAAAAACCCAAGTTTTCTTAGTTGTAGCTTTCGTCTTTTCTGCTTCTTCTGCTTCTTTTTGATTCGCAATTATTACAGGTTGTTCTGTGCTTTTTCTAGCTTCTGCTAAACGTTGTCTTTGTGTTGCACTTAACACATCACTTTCATTTTGCAACGCGCCTGTACTAGCAATTATGTGATCAGAAGGAACTGTTAAGCTTACTTTGTAATCTCCAAATGGTAAAGTAAATTCACCACGACCTAAAAACTGCTTGTTTTGCCATCCTTCAATGTCATTATAAACAGCCATACGTGGAAAAAACTGAGCGATAGTATAGATGTAATTGTCTTCATCTTCAAAATACTCATATCCTGAACGACCACCTATTTTCATTCTGTCGTTGATGTTATACCACCACTTTACTTTGAAACTGTATTCTTCTCCTGGCATTAATGGTTTTGCAAGGTCAATACGCATCATAGTATTTACAATAGCAATTGGAAGGTCGTTTCCTTTTACGTCTTTAACGTAATCCAATTTAAAACCACCATCAAAGTCATTATGAAGAGACTTTAAAGTATTGAAGTTTGTTTTATCATCAAGTTTAGAAGTGCTTATTTTCTTTGTATCAGAATCTTTGGCACGCATGTTTTGATCTAGTTGAACCCATAAATAGTTCAATTTATCTGGAGAATTGTTGTGATAGGTTACAGTTTCTTCCCCTTTAACAATTTGTTTTGCATCATCCAATTCAATTGCCATTACATAATCGGCTTGCATTTGGTAATATTCATGGCCTGGAGCTCCTGCCGCAGTTCTATAAACATTTGGCGTGCTAAATTCCTGATACATCTGACGGAAGTCGTTGTTATCAGTATTTCCTTTTTGTCGTTCTTGAGAAAAAGTTACTAGTGAAAAACAAAGGGGTATTAAAACTATAAATTTTTTCATTCGGTTATGCGTTAAGTACATCTATTAAAAGTTTTATGGCGATAAGCGCTGCAATGGCTGAGACCAACATATTCCAACGCTTTCTTTTTACTTTTAAAAGGGATAGGAAAGTGAAGGAAACCGCAAATATAACTCCTACAATTAGCACTTGCCCTATTTCAACTCCAATATTAAATGAGAGTAACGCAAATGTTATGCTAGTTGATTTGCCCAGAAGCATAGAGAAATAGTTGC
>JBLIDK010000103.1:0-4083 GCA_047632595.1 Sphingobacteriales bacterium | reverse complement strand
AAAAAAGATTTTGGGTATTGGAGAAACCGTTGAAGCCATTATGCAAGGAGTAAAAACAATGATAAGCACCATTGTTATTTTAATTTTGGCATGGTCTTTAGCTTTGGTTGCAGAGCAAATTCATACAGCAGAATTTATTACTCAAATTCTCGGTGATACTATTCCGTATTTTTTAATTCCAGCATTAACCTTTGTTTTGGCAGCTGCTGTAGCATTTTCAACGGGTTCATCGTGGGGTACCATGGCAATTTTATATCCAATTATGATTCCTGCCACTTGGACAATTGCAAAGGTTGCAGGCGTGGAAGAACCGATGGCCTTAGAATTATTATACAACACAGTTAGTTGTGTACTGGCAGGTTCTGTATTGGGAGATCATTGTTCACCAATAAGCGATACAACCATTTTAAGCTCCTTATCTACCTCATGTAACCACATTAATCATGTGCGAACACAATTACCTTACGCATTGATTGTGGGAGCGGTAGCGATATTAATTGGAACAATACCAGGAGCACTAGGTGTGAGTTCATTCATTACTATTCCTGTGGGATTTGGAGTGCTGTTTTTAATTGTAAAGTTTCTTGGGAAGAAGGTGGTGGAGGTTACTTAAAGCACTTTGATTACAGTAGTATACCAACGATTTATTAGTTTAATGAAACTGTTACAATTGAGAATATTGCCATAAGTTTAATAGAAAACCAATTGATTCAACTTGATTAAAAATAGGTTGTTGTGTTTTATTGTCAACTAAAAAAAGATCATTATTAATGACTGAACTCGAAACTTATTACATTAAAATGCAATCACTTGATTGTCCAAAATTTTCAATTTTACTAATTGAATTTGCTGATCAATACAAGGCAACAATAAACGAAGTTTTAAAACTTAAAAATGAGTTCGACGAGGTTGATAAGTTTTATTTGGACATATTAAGAAAGTCAATAATAGTTTTAAGTGATACTTCTGAATTGTTTGCAAAAGTCAAGGAAGATGAATATAAAAGGATCTCAACCGGCATATTATTAAGAAGTATTATTAGTGATCTAATCACATTAAAATATGTTCTTTTCGAGGGTAATTCGGACAAAGGCCAGAATCAATTATGCGTCAAAGTTAATAAGTCACAGCCTGCAATGACCATTAAAAATTTAATGAAAGGTTTGGATAATTTGGATGAAAATGATAAGAAAATAGAACTCGAATTAATTAACAATTTAAAATCGGAGTATGAGATTAATGACGGCGATATTACTAATGCACAATATTATTCTATTTCAGAAATGCTTAGGTCTTTGAAATCGAAAATTAGAAAGGATAGCAGCATTAAAAAAGATTTATTTGAATTGATTGAGGCATATGATATACTGTCAAAGTATGAGCATTTTGGTGCAATAACAAGAAATAAAATACTTAATTTTAAAAATAACGATAAAGTATTTTTAAATGAGCTGGATTTGCAACTAAGAGTAATTCATATCTGTACAACACTTTTATTAAACTTTATAGATCAGTCTCTTAAAAAGATGGATAATTCCAAACAACTAATGATTGATTTACAATTAAAATTTGACGCTTTTACTAATATAATTGGGGATATTTCGTCAAGTAAGTCTTAAAAAGGATTCAAAATAGGCATGAATTGAACACAAATTAGAAAAACGTACAAGAAAGCTTTAGAGGTTACTTAGTTTAGTACAAACTCACTCAAAGAAGGAACAACCCCCAAAATCAACAAAAGTAGAGCCAATACAGCAAAAACAACTTTAGTTGAAAGACTAAGAGTAATGGTATTCTTCTCCTCAAAGAAAAACAGAAAATAAGGAATTTTCAAGTAGTAGAACAAGGCAATTGCTGCATTTACAACGGCAACAATAACTGCTGTTATCAAAATGGGATTTCTATTAGAATCTATTAATTCAAAAACCTCAGTAAAAACACCCAATTTGGCTATAAAACCTGCGGTTGGTGGAAATCCCGCTAAGGATAAAAAGGCGATGGTAATGGAAATTCCAACAATTGGTAAAGCTCTTCCCAAGCCTTTAAAACTTACTATTTTATCTGAGTTTGTGTTATTTTCGAGTATGATAGCGCCTAAAAATGTAATAGCATTCATAACTATATAAATCCCAAAGAATAAACCAATTGCGTTTATTGAACTGTTAAAACAAACTACAGCTAGCAATATAAACCCACCTTGAGCAATGGAGGAATAAGCTAAAAGGCGCTTCGTAGACTCTTGTTTTAACGCCGCTAAATTTCCAACAAACATGGTTAGAATGGCAATTACGATTAAAAAGTATTGCCAGTTAAATCGTGGCCAAAAAAGCAATTGCTCATTAATTAGAGCATAAAACGGACTGCAAATGGTAATTAAAGCAGCAATACCGGCTATTTTCCCAACAGTTGATAAGAAATACCCAACTGGGCTAGGAGCTTCTTGATATACCTCTGGGGTCCAAAAGTGAAAGGGTACTAAGGCTACTTTAAAGCCAATGCCTGAGAATAAGAAGATCATTATAACAGAAGCTGAGAAAGAACTCAGGTGACTTAAGCTAGGCACAAATTGAGCGTCGTTTATGTTGAAAGTGCCAGTAACGCCATAAATTAAAGCCATGGCTAAAATCATAAAAGCGGTACAAATCAAGCCAAATAACACATATTTTAATGCACTTTCGGATGATTTACTGTTGGTTTTGTTGTAGGCAACTAGAATATAAGAAATCAAAGAAAGCGTTTCCAATGAAATTAAGATCATTAATAAATTGGACGAAGAACATAAGAACATCCCTGCAGCAGAACCAAACAAAATCAAAGGCCCAAATTCAGTTTTCTTTACGTTTGAGCTTAAATTTTTGTCGAAATAAGCTAAAACTAAGGCAAGTGAGGTTGCAAATAAAATTAGTTTCCTTAAAGTGTTTGTGGCAGGACTTAAGGAAACCATTTCATTAAAAAGAGCAACGTTATTAAACAAAGGAAAAGCAAATAAGACAACAAGAGCTGCAATAGTGCTGATTAGTGATATAGGAATTATGTGCTTGGCAATGGTTTTGGAGAATAAGCTCAAAACGATTAAGACCAAAGCAGAAATACTTAAGATAAACTCAGGCCAGAAGTAACTAATGCTTTCTAGGTTGTTTTGAACTAATTCAGCGATATTTTGAGGATAAGAATTTACCACTTGAACAAGTAATTCATCATGTTAAGGTTTTCTCGACCTTCGCTCATTATGTTTTCAATTAATGAGAAAACAGCATTTTCTGATAAGCCAAAAATTAAGTTTGGTGCAATGCCTAAAACTAATGTTAAAAGTGCAAGGGGAGTTAATACTGCCCATTCAACCGCTTTTAAATCTTGTAGTTTTTCTTTCCATTCAGAATTTTTTATCCAAAACGGTCCTAAGAACATTCTTTGGAAGGTCCATAAGAAATACCCCGCTCCTAATAATATTCCAAGAATCGAAACCATTGCCATCCAGCGTGGTAAAAGTGAGTTTACACCATCGCTAATAAAGGCTCCAAGTAGGGTAAGCATTTCTCCAATAAATCCTGAGAAACCGGGTAAACCTAAAGAAGCAAAAAAGGCTAATCCTACAAAAAATGTGAATTTGGGCATCACAGAATTTAATCCTTTGAATGCATCAATGTTCCTTTCTTTAGTTCGAACATATATTATCCCAACACAGAAGAAAAGCATAGGTGAAAGTATGCCGTGACTCACCATTTGATAGATAGCTCCGTTCAAACCCTCTGCAGTTAATGAGGCTATCCCTAAAATAACAAAGCCCATGTGCGAAACAGAAGAATAGGCAATCATTCGTTTTAAGTCTTTTTGTGCTAAAGCATTTAGTCCACCGTAAATAATTGAAATTACCCCAATTATGCCAATTGGAAAAGCAAGGTGTAAAGCCATTTCTGGGAAAATTCCATAACAGATTCTGATAATGCCATAAGCACCAACTTTTAAAAGTATCCCCGCCAAAATCATGGAAATTGGGGTAGGAGCTTCAACGTGAGCATCGGGTAGCCAAGTATGAAAAGGTACAATTGGAACCTTTATGGCAAATGCAATGAATAAGGTTAC
>JBLIDK010000102.1:0-4148 GCA_047632595.1 Sphingobacteriales bacterium | reverse complement strand
TTAGCAACCTTCCCAATTTAGGGTCATTTCGAGCGTAGGGAGAAATCTTCCTTCAGGTATGCGCGAGACTTAAAAGCGAGGAGAAGTGAATAATTTTTTAATGTCTACTTCGTGAATTAAATTACTTCATCCAAAACTATATAAGTTGCATAAATTAAGGAAGATTTCTCTCTGCGTTGCACTCCGTTCGAAATGACACCGTGGTGTGGTGTATCAATTTTGGGCCAAATGTTGCAGGTTTTCAATAAAGTTGAACTTTATACTTTCAATTCATTTTAAATAAACATCATCCCCAAATCTGGGTAATCAACCTTGTTACTAGCCCCAGCAACATTCCCCACGGCTTTTTTGCCTGATAACGCCATAACAGTATGAGCGTCCAATTCTATTTTTGAAGCTTCAATTACCATTTCATCCATTATCTCGTCTTTTGAAGTACTTGGGTTAATCCATTTTTTTGCCAATTCATCCCTTAGCATTAAAGGCATTCTAGGCTCAGCCATTTTAGGGTTGTTGTGAATAGTTTCCATAATGCCTTTTCCAACAGTAGTAACAATTGAAAAAGTATTAATCACTTCCCCTGTTTCTGTATCTACCCAATCGCTATACAAAACTCCCAAAGCAAGCATTGACTTATCCTTAGCATACACATGAAAAGGATACTTTTTGCTTTTGCTGTGGTAATGTTCATAAAACCCGTCCACAAATAGAATTCCTCGTTGTGATTTTGCTGCATCTCGGAAAGAGGGCTTCTCAAAGATAGTCTCGATACGTGCATTTAATGTTCTATTGGCCATTTCATTTGCCTGCTCCGGAGATTTCACCCAATGTGGAACGAGTCCCCATCTGCTAACAATTGACTTTACCTGTCCGTTGTTTACTGCAATAAATGCTTTAGAGTGAGAAAACCCGCTTACAAGGTGCATTTCATCAGAAAAAGAGGTGTTTTTCTCCTCTTTTTGCTCAATTTCTTTACGGATAATGGCCATGGTGCTCTCATCTCCGAGGCGCTCAGCAGCTTTTAACTGACGTTGTTTTATGTATTTTATGTTGTAGCACATTACTTTAAATTTAAAAAATAAAAGTGATTTCAACCTATTATATGAAATTAGGTGATTTGAGTGGATTTATTAAATTTGGGAATCAATAACAGGAGTATATCATTCATTTTCGAAGGCTGGTACAACTACCGAAGCACCAAATGACGATTATGAACACATTAAATTGTTCGAATCTACTTGGAAGATCACCCCTAAGGAGCACAACTTGATGTTAATAGACTAAGTCGCTCTTTCTGACCCAGGTGGCGACATTCCGAATTGGCTAGTAAATTTGGCAATATCTAGAGGTCCAACAGAAACTATGAAACGCTTTATTAAGTTGGTTGAAGAAGAATAAATCAAGTCCATTTGATTTGTTAATTTTGATCTACAAAGCGAAGAAGGATTATGGAGAATATTTCAAATAGAGCATTAATTAGCCGATTATTTAGTGCTGCTAAACAACAACTTGAAGAGGCAAATTACGACGGTGAAAGTTGGCTGCAGTGGTATGAGGCGGTTCAAGCATTAACAGGACCCGAAAAAATGGTTTATGTGATTGTAAAACTAAACCAAAGTGTAACAAATGGAGGTTTTGCTGAGTTCTACGAAAGTTCTAACGGTGTATTTGCTCCAGAAATAATTCATGCTTTAAACGAAATAAAGGCCAATGCTAGTTCAGAAATAGTTGCTAGCTCTTTGTTAGTTGTAAATCCCGCTGGACTTTTGGATGAAAAGTATAAAGACTTTGTGTTTCAAATAAACCTTTCAGAAGACAAAAAAAAGCAATTGTATATGAATGACATGCAATATGATCAGTTACACGGACAAGAGAACTTAGAAGACCTTTTAGGTGATTATTTAAAAGGGATGTTTTAAATTTAGACTATGAACCAAATTGGTATAAAGATTATTGCAATTTATGCGATGTTATTTTTTTCTTATAGTTCTTGTTCCCAAGTCACACTTAAATTACCTTCAAAAGCCAATTTATATATTGATTTTGGTTTAGGGCTAAATATGTTTTACCAAAATTTAGGTGGTCATTTAACTATTGGTGCTGGAGTTGAAAAATCCAATAAAATAATAAAAATTGGTCATCGGAGAATGGGCAAACTTGGAAGTATTAGCTCACTCATAGATCCACTTGGAGGCGATAGTCCTACCGAAAACCTAGTAATTAATGAAATGGAAGGTGGTTATTCTTTCAAAGCAAAAGAAAACTTGGTAGTTAATTTATTTGCAGGTGTGGGCCATTTAAGTGGCGTTAAAAGAGGTAAACTTATTTCTTCGGGTGGAGGGTTTATTAGTTTTTCAGGGGAAACCTATGAAACAATTAAAATTTCTACTTATGCTATTCCTTTAAAAATTGATTTCGGAATAATAAAAAAGCATGAGACTTACACTTTTGGAATTAATCAATACTTTATACCAAATATGTCTTCTACAAATTTTACTTTTAAAGTTATCAAATACATTCCATTAAAAAAGGATAACAAATAAAAAACCCTTTTAAATTATCAGCTCTTCACTTTTTAAATCAATTTTCATTTTCTTTGTTCTAAGAAGTAATATATATACTATATTGTACGATAAATAAATTGGAAATATTTACCATTAAATTAATAATATGAAGAAGTTTTATTCAATTATAGCTTGCCTACTTTTAGCTGTAAGTGTTTTTGCTCAAGCACCAGGAAAAATGAGCTACCAAGCAGTTATTCGAAATAGCACCAATACACTGGTTGCTTCAACTGTAGTCGGAATGCAAATTAGTATTTTACAAGGAACAAGTTCAGGAACTGCTGTGTACGTAGAAACTCAATTACCTACTACAAATGTTAATGGACTAGTAAGTATTGAAATTGGAGCGGGAACTATTGTTAGTGGAAATTTTTCAACTATTAATTGGGCAATGGGTCCATACTTTATAAAATCAGAAACTGACCCCACTGGTGGTGGCAATTACACCATAACTGGTACAACACAATTAATGAGTGTACCCTATTCATTATACTCAAAAACGGCCGAAACAGTTTTGACAGAAACAGATCCAACTTACAGCAGTAGTGAAGCTGCAAATATTACATCAGATGATATCAATAATTTAAGCAACTTGTCTGGAGTAAATTCCGGGGACCAAAACTTAAGTTCATATTTAACGACAGAAATAGATCCCGATTTCAATGCAAGTGAAGCTAGTAATATAACAGCGAATGATATTTCTGATTTAGCAAACCTATCAGGTACAAACACTGGAGATCAAACATTATCTAGTTTAGGAGGTGTAGTAAGTAATCCAGCCATTGTAAGTCAAACGAATACAAAAATAACTTATGATAGTAAAGGGTTAGTTACTAGTGGAACAGATGCCACAACTAATGATATTAGCACTTCTACAAACAAAAACTATGTAACAGATGCGCATTTAACATTAATTGGCAATACTTCAGGAACAAATACTGGAGACCAAGATGGTTCTGAAACAAAGCTATCTTCTGGTACGAACATATCAGTATCAGGATCTGGCACAATTGCTAGTCCGTATTCTGTACGAACCACACCAGGTACTGTTGCAGGACAAATGCAGTATTGGAATGGTTCTTCTTGGGCCATTATAGAACCAGGCCTAAATGGACAAGTTCTGAGATACCAAAATGGCGTACCAATTTGGAAAGATGGGAACATTAATGATTTAGCTATTGGAGACGCATATCAAGGAGGGATAATAGCCTATTTCTTGAAATCTGGTGATTCTGGATACAATGCAGATGTTAGACATGGAATAATTTCAGCTCCAACTGATCAAGCTAATATTATTACTTGGAACAATGGATCTCATGTTACAACCAATGCAACTGGAACTGCAATAGGTACTGGAGCTGCCAACACAAGTACCATAATTGCAATTCAAGAAGGAGGAACTTATGCGGCTTCAGTTTGCGGTGATTTAATAATTGATGGATTTTCTGATTGGTATTTGCCATCCCAAGAAGAATTGAATTTATTATACTTAAGCCAATCATTAATAGGTGGATTTGTGAATTGGTATTGGACTTCAACAGAACGAGACAATTCAACTGCTTACATTCAAAATTTCATAACGGG
>JBLIDK010000101.1:0-4197 GCA_047632595.1 Sphingobacteriales bacterium | reverse complement strand
ATTCCTTTTTTTGGTATCGAAGCACTTCCTTCACCAAACATTTTATAAACAAACTCAAACATCCGGCTAGATGTTTCGAGTTGTGTTTCAAGAAAAATACCACTAAAAAAAGGTCTAAAAAAGTCATTAACCATTTCCTTTGAAAAACCAAAACCCGTCAAATAGGAAAAGGTGGATTGCTCTTTGTCAGAAAATATAGCCAACAAACTTTTTTTCTTTAATTTGTTATTCAGTTGTACTACTTTAAGTTTATCTGAAATAGTGCCAATTCCCGAAAATAGTGTTGAAAAGAACAAAGACATATCCTTTAATGGGTCTCCAATTATTTTTTGATTCTTATTTTTGAAAATAGCGGCCCCAGGCAAGAAGTGTTGTAAGTCTAATGCTTCTAGGTCAAGATATTTCTTAGCTGCCGGATAGGCTGTTAAAAGCACTTGAAAACCATGATCTAATTGATACCCATCTACTAAATCTGTTTTTACTCTACCTCCTATTCTATCTGTTGCTTCCAAAATAACTGGATAAAAACCATTGTCCTCAAGAACCTTGGCCGCTATTAAGCCGCTAACCCCGGCCCCAATAATATATATCTTTGCATCTCGTTTGTCCATTTTATTTGATTTTTACACACGTCATTTACCCAGTAGGTATTATTGGCTAAGCATTTTCAAATCCATCATTTTATTAATAAAACCTCTATTTCCTTGATGATATTTATCTTTCTTAAATTTTATGAATTTACCATTGGAATGAATACTAAAAGTTAGTGAGCTAAAAATAGCTAATCGGTAGTAAGGTACTATCCAAGAATAACGATCCAGCCTGTTACGGAAATGAATGATAATGCCTTTAGGCCTTAATTCAATATTTCCGAAATTAATATCTATTTTTTGCATATTCCGAGGCGTCAATTCGGAACTTAGTTCCTCTATAACTAGTCTATGAGAGCCTACTCCGCCCATTTTTAGTTTTGTTAGAAAAGAGTATTCTCCAAGCATACGATTGCTTTCTTTTAGATAATCTTCATTTTTATAACTTGTATTGAATAACATTTTGCTGTTTTTTCTTTAATTACGTATTGAGGTCAAGCGTAGTCTAACATTCGCTAAGTTTTTTTGCTGAGTTTCTTCAGACATTTTGCCACTTGCCTTTCTTATATATGGTTTAGAAATCATTAGTACAACATCTGCAAATTTATTCATGCCATTGTTGAACTCAACCTCCGGTAGCTAAAAGCTAAACGGATAGTCTACCCCGCCATTGCTCATAACTAATATAATAATGTTATGAGTAAAAGATATACCAAAGCCGATTTAGAAGAGATTGTTTTCAAACAATTAGAAAATCTAAATGCAATGCACTATTTATTGGGCATTGGGTTTGCCTTCGTGTTTCATTTATTACTTGAACTAACAAAACACTCAGAGAAGAAATAGGTCAATTCAAGGAACAACAAGTTATGTATCCAACAAGGAGAAACTCTAGAACATAATCGCAAGGGGTGGGGAGGTTAAGCTCTTTTGGTTTTTTGCGGTGTGGTTGTGTGATTGCAAAAAACCAAATGTGCTTAATGTGTGCTGGCTACTATGGCATACAACGTTTAGTATATGAAAAGCAGGCGATTACGAAACACTAAACCTTCGGTTAAGCACCAAGTTTGACACGAGGCAAAAGCCTTGATTTTACTACTAATTCGTTTATTTTTTATGTTTTTAAAAACTACTTCAAAAAAAGAAAGCCTGTTTAAAACTAGAAAAATCCTAATAACCAATATGCAAAACTTATATAAAGGTAATTAGGATTAAATTTTAGTATCTCTTATAAAAAATAGTTAATCTTCTATTTCAATTTGAATCGCACTGCTCATTTTTAACTTTTTGCCATTTAAACGTGCTTGAGAGAAAAATTCTTTAGCTATTTGTTGTTCATTCATAAGTTCAGCGATTTTTCCGTCATCAAAAGCGCATTCTTCTTTAACATTACCTTCGGTAATTGATAAACGCTTTAATTTATGAAAATTAATTTTCACTTTTAAAACTGAATTGATAATATCTGAAGCTTCTGAAGCTGTAAAAACGCCATCAATTAAATTTATTTTCTGGGTTGCTTTTGTTTGTACTAATGTTTCCATAATGTTAAAATTAATTTACTGTGCTATGAAGGCAAAATTGCACAATTAATCTTATTAGTGTTTATTTATATACTTTATGTTATTCATTAATATTATTTATGAGTCATAAATACAATGGCACACCTAAAGTAATATTAAAAGAATAGAGGTAAGTAAATATCACCCTAATTATTCTTTTATCGGTCTGCGTGTTGGCAGATTTAATTTTTGCGAAGCGTAGGGAAATTTTTTCTTTTTAGAGCAATGTGCTTGCAAGTGTGCGGTTGATTTACAAATCTTCTCCTTTCGCCACTTTCAACCCATACTGGGCTTTGTTATAAGCACTAATCAATTTCAAATAATCCAATTGGGCTTGTAAGAAAAACTGCTGTGCCTGAAAAACTTCAAAAGGTATTGCCGTTCCTAATTTTTGTCTTTCAATACTTTGGTTTAATGCCTCTGTGGTAAAATCCAAACCTTCTTTAGCGGTTTCAATTTGTTCTTTTCCTACTTGCAAATCAGAATTGGCATTGGCAATTTCTTCGTTTACCTGAACTTTGATTTGGTCGGCTTCAATTTCATTCAGACGAATTTTGCTGTCAAAGGATTTTTTGTCTCCTTGATATGTCAATGCTCCTAATGGAATTTTCCACATTAATGAAACATTCAACGCTTGTGTTGGATATAGCTGTTGTGTCTCGGGATATTGAGCTGGAAACATTGGTGAAACACTACCATTGATTCGTCCAAACTGTGAAGCATAAGTACCAATATTTAATTCAGGAATGAGTAAACCTGTCGTGTACTTTTTTCGCTCAGCTTCCAAAGCCTGAAATTGTAGCTCGTTGGCTTTTATTTCTGGTCGGTTTAGATAGACTGAATCTTCTGCCGTTTCCAATTCTGCTGTAAAATCCAATGGCAACAAGGATTTATCTATACTTACTCATTTGATATTTTGCTCAATATTGAGCAACTTTTTAAGGCTTGCTGAAGCGTTGTTGTATGCTTTTTTGGCATTGAGCATTTCTACCTGTAAGTGATTCTTGTTGCTTTTTGCTAAAAGCAATTCAGATTCATAACGCAAACCACCTTCTACTTGAATTTTGATTTGCTGGATAATGCGATCCGATTGAACAACCAATTTTTGATATGCATCATAATTGAGCTGTGCGGTCATCAAGTTATAATACGCATCAATCATTTTTAGCAATTGCTGATTTCGTTCTGCTTGTGTCATATATTGGCTTGCCTGACTTCTGAGATTAGCAGATTTAGCATTGTAAAGACCATCTGCAAAATCCCAATTGGCATTTAGTCCTAGCCCGCCCCAAAGATTCTGTCGGTTTACATCCAAGAAAAAACGACCGTCTGCATTCATTGCTGCACCCCAAAGTTGTTGGGTTTGTGCTCCTGCATACAACTCGGGAAGCCACCATTCTTTGGCTTTAGCCAATTCAGCCAATGATAGTTTTTGTCGTTCTTTATATTCTTTGATTGTTAAATTATCCGCTCCGCCCAATTCCAGCACTTTTTCCAAATTAATGGAAACGGTGTCCTGCGCAGTTAATTGATTTGTGTTCGCTGTTATCAAAAATAAGACGAATAATAAGAACCTAATTTTTTTTACTTTATGTTTCAAATTCTTCATTATTCTTGTTTTAATATCGGTTCAACAACTTGTTCGGGTTTTACCAAACTTTTTCCTTGTACAATTACTTGTGTTTCAGAAGTGATTTCATCATTCATCACTTCAAAGTAATCTCGATTTGATAATCCTATTTTCACTTGCATTCTTTTGACTTTACCGTCCACTACAGCAAGCACATAATCTTCGTTTTTATGGCTCACTTTGGCTATCATAGGCAATGACAAGATGTTCTCCCTGCTGTTAATTTGTAGCAATGCTTTGGCATACATTCCTGAAAGAATTTTGCCGTCAGGGTTTTTCAAGTCAATTTCAACCTGCATTGTTTTGGACAATGGGTCGAGTACATTTGATGTACGGCTCACTTTTGCCATAAAGGATTTGCCGGACAATTCAGGTAGAGTTACTTCTACTTCCATTCCTTTTTCAATACTCACAGCAT
>JBLIDK010000100.1:0-4220 GCA_047632595.1 Sphingobacteriales bacterium | reverse complement strand
AGGGTAAAGCCGTAAACACTCGTTTATGGTGCCAATATCATCTTCACTAAGGTACTCATCCCACAACGGGGCCTGCAATGTATAATGTTGGTGCAACTCTTCGAGCAAGGCCTGAATTTTACTTGCCCAAGAGTCCCGAGGGTATTGGTTGGTTACCAATGCCCTGAATTCAGCGAACACTTGGGTGAGGTACTCTTGAATAAAACCAGCAATGGAGGCATTGAGCTGCGCGATAAAGTGCTCACCATTTTGATTTTTTAAGAAACGATAGGTAATGGGCTTACCATCAAGATGTAATGTTAACTTCCCCCCTAACCAGCGCCGCTCAAATTGAGCAAAGGCTTTTGTCTCTGCTAATTCAAACGAATGGGTGCCTTGCTTTTTATGGGTAACATGCAGTGCTTGTGGCGTATGGGCAATTTGCTGATAGCCCAGCAGTCTACCAATCACATTTGGGGTTATCGTGGTGTGTACTTCAGACATCTAACAACAAACTCCTTTTTAGAAGCGGATAGTCATTTCAAGATATCCGCTTCCTTTCTTATTAAAACTGGCCTAATTAACAATGCCCGCTAGTGGTCATTGGCTTGTGAAACTAATGCATCACCGGAGTGAAGCTGGGTGGTTTGAGCAATACAGTTCGACATGTACTTCATAATCGACCAGTTAACATTTACTTGAACACATTGTTGTTCAATATGTGGTTCAAGCGTTTGTTCATTAATCTCTAACATGAACACACGTTTATTATCCTTTTAAAAACCAACGACGTTTTTACTATCATGGCTGTCCTATTAATTTCATCTTTCATTTTGTAGTTATTATTTAAGATTACTTTTAGGCTCAAGTTCTAAACCTGACGGGAGTGTTAAGTTACTTACTCTATATAATATGTGTCGACGACCACCCGAGTCTAATTCTTCAGCACCAATTTTGTAAAACAAATTCCACATTGGTTCTTCTTCAGATGAGTTTGATTCCAATAACATTTCTTTACGCATTCGGCTTCTTGTAACTTCATCTATAGAAGAAAACTTTTCAAACCAAAAAACAAAAAATATGTATTGTTTGATTGTTTGGTTACTCTCTGTAATTGAGGGGTAAAGCCCTTTTAACAAAGTTACGGCGTTATGCATTCTTATTAAAGTGCGGGGATTATCAAATTCAAAAACCATTGCACAAAGATTGAAAAATTCGAACTCCAGATGATGATCAGCTAAATATTCTTCGCTATCATCAACATCTTCTTCTTCTAGCTCGAACATAGAATCAAAGTTGAATAAACCCGAACTGTCTTCTGCGTCATTGACCAACTTTTGTACCATGATCTTTTCTGTTATAGATTCTTTTTCAGGCAGCTCTTCCTGTTCTGTTTTTTCGATTTTGTTATATAGGCGGGAATAAATAAAATTTTCTCGACTACTTTCAGAGGGACGATCGAGACAAATTGTTAGTTGTAGTATTTTTCCTAGAAACTCTCTAGCTAAAGACAAAGCATCATCCTCATTGAGTTGATTGCGTTGTTTTTTATATCTTGCTGCTACTGCATCGATAAGGATTTGATGATCGACAGCTAATAATACGCATACACCATCAATATCAACAATTAGTTGTATCGCTTCTAAGGTTTCAACGATTTTGTTATCCGAACATCGATCTAAATCATCAACTACAACAATATATCTATGCTTTTCTGGGAGAGGAAACAATTTACTACTTAACAAACTACCCAAAAATCCAACTGGAAACACCTGTAAAAGGTGTGAAAGTTGTTCTCGTATTTGATGACCAACTCCCAAGTGAGCGCCAAAGTCTGACTTTTTGGCAATCTCGCGTACTTTGGCAGTAAAAGGGTGCGACCAATAAGATTTAGCCACAGGAAAAATTAATAAAACAAACCAGCTTAAATAAGCCGGTACTGTTGTTTCATTATGTTCAAAGACCTTAGGAATAACTGTCAATGAAGCAAACAATGCTAATGTACCAGCTAACAGGAACTCAATAGCTAGCTTCCATTTAGATTCAATAAGCCGGTATTTTAAGGTTAAACCAAGTTGCCTAAAGAACCCTTTAGATTGATATAGATCCTTACTAATTTGATTTGCCAACGACGCAGCCATATTAGTTGAATGTTCTTCCTGCCAGGCATTAAAGATAATAAAACTGTTATGTTTCGAACCTTTAAACTTCTCTTTTAGTAAATTAATAACTGAACTTTTGCCACTACCCCAGCGCCCAAACAATGCGATAATTAAGTGTTTTCTACCGTCACGTTCTATTATTCCTTTCAAAATATTGACCAACCCACTTCGGCCCAATAAGTCTTCATCTGCTGGCTTATCGTCACAAGGGTTTGCTAATTTTCTTACTAAAGATGAGACAACCTTTTCTTCTTGGACTTTATCATGAGAATCGTCCACATCATTCGTTTCACTATATTCCGTAGCATCATTTTTAATTGGCTGACGATCAACTAACTCGTCTAAATTCTCTAGGTCAACAAAATCATTTGGAGCTTCAAAAGGTCGAGTGTCCTCGATAAGGGACCCCATTTCAGAGCTGAAGTATTTTCTATTTCCTCCATAGTCCCATACTCTGCGACTCTCATTTTCTATAAACCTTCTAGTCGTTAAGGAGATTGCCTGTAGAAACATATGATGCGATTTAAACGAACGCAATAAGACAAGATCAGTAAGTTCCTCAAACTGCCCCTCAGAAAACATATCAACCACAATTCCAATACAGAAATCTTTATGGCTATTGAAATATTTTATTTTGTTGGAAATATCTGGAATTTGAGAATGCAACAATAATGAATGAGCGAATGGAATGACTTTGTTAGTGGCTTCTAGTAGAAACTCAGCTTCACTTATACTCGTGCATATGATTACTGCTTTTCGTCCTTCTTTTTCAAAATTAATTTTGAATCGCTCTAAAGCTTCAAAAACGTTTTTTTCCCACAATAATCCTTTTCCTTGGAGCCTTGGTCCAACTAAAAACTCACAAGGCCGTAAAACACCTTCGGAAATCGCTTCATTAATTGAATAAGAAAATACCGGTTTCCCAAACAACTCATTATTATGGTTTGTAAAATCACTAGTGAGCTGAATAAATTTTAGTTTCTTATTAATCTTAAATTGGTTAATTATTGGCTCGACTCTCTTCTTGCTAACATCATTGAAAATAACTAGCTCGAAATATTCACCAATAGAATCCAAGTTTTTATTTATTGCTTGGATAGTTGAAATATATGTATCAAAAGCGGCCCAATCTGTCTCTTTACTACTATTAAATACGCCTACTCTCTTCTCACCATTAGTATTTAAAAACTCTAGCAACTGGAGAACGCGAACTCTCCTGTCAGTTAAAATTAATATTCTGCGTGAGTGAATTCGAGATATTAATTCTCCAATTACTAGATTTTTCCCAGTACCAGCAGCAAGTTGTACACAAACATTAGACTGTTGATTCAAAGCATTCTGAATTCTCTCAACAGCTTCGTGTTGATAGGGCCTAAGGCTATAAGATTCATTTAGCATTTGGATTTCCTTGATAATTCCTATGTAACGACTGTCCCATTTACTTCTTCAAGTGCTTAATTTGATTATGTTTTGCTTTAGCTTGAGCCAAGAAATTCTCATCGTCAGTAACACGTTTCACTATTACCTCAACCGCACTCATTGAATATTGACGTCTCTTGGACATCTTATGTAAGTAATGGAATTCATTGTTATTTTGCTTCCATTTAAGTGTGTCAAAACATGCTTGCAAGCAATTATTGTTTAGCGCGGGTTTGCCAGCCTTATCTTTACTAACTAAACACCTTTCCAATTTATCTAATTTATAATTGTCTTTTAGATTTTCATTTATTGATTGAAGTAATTTACCCTGGCTCAATGGATGGGTTTTATCTGGATCGACGGGCTTTTCAACAATTAAGGCTTGTCTCAATTGCTTCAAGTCCTCAGTACTGCCGTTGGCTTTTGCTATAACAATTTGCTCATCACCTTCTTCCTTAGCAAATACCAGAGATACCCGAAGAGGGATAGCAAAGGCAATATCATTTGCGTCTTCAATCTCTTTTTCAACTTGCAGTGCTAACTCTAAAATTTCAGATGCTGCTGAGCCATACAATGTTTTTAATAATGATTCAGGAGGGAGTTTAAACTCACCGACTAGCGACATCATTCCAGTATGTTGAGATGAGATAAATGGCACTT
>JBLIDK010000099.1:0-4255 GCA_047632595.1 Sphingobacteriales bacterium | reverse complement strand
CTAAAGCAAGGCTACTATGCAAGTGTATCTTATGTAGATGAATTGTTTGGGCAAGTAATACAGCATCTAAAAGACCTTGGGGTCTACGACAATACAATAATTATTGTTTGGGGTGATCATGGCTGGAAATTGGGTGAGCATAATGGATGGTGTAAGCAAACTAATTACAACATTGATATTCATGTACCAATGATTCTGCAAAGTCCGGGACAGAAAAACAAGGGTGCTCAAACTTTTGAGATAACAGAATTGGTAGATATGTTTCCAACTTTATGCGAGCTAGCAGGAATTGATAAACCAAATTATTTACAAGGAACTTCTTTATTGCCATTGATCGAAAACCCCAAAAAGGAATGGAAAAATGCTGCATTTAGTCAATTTCATCGCCGGCCTAAAGTTACTCCAGACGGCAAACGCTACATGGGTTACTCAATTCGAACTAAAGAAAACCATTATGTAGAATGGTATTATTGGGACCATTTAAAAGGGGAAAAAGGAGAATTTGTAACAGCAGAATTGTATGATATTTTAAATGATCCAGATGAAAATTCTAACATTTGGAGGGATAAACCTGAGGTAAGCGAAACCTTAAAGGCACAATTGGCTGAGGGTTGGAAAAAGGCAAGGCCCTAAGTAATTACCTAATCAAACTTATTACACCGCTTTTAGAGTAGGTGTTGCCTATAACATCACTGGCATTAGCTATATAGGTATATACTCCAAGTTTTGAGTCTTCGTTTTTATGAGTTCCATCCCATGAAAATTCCACTTCATTACTTTCATAAACTAGCTCACCCCAGCGATTAAAGATTTGAATATGAGACAGATTTATGTTCTTTTTAAAGGCTTTAAACCCGTCATTAATACCATCTCCATTAGGCGTAAATGCATTAGGTAGTTTAAAATAACTTTCAGCATCAACAGATAGGAGTTGAAAATGTTGATCCATACAACCTGTAACGGAGTCAACAACCTCCAACAACACTTCAATTTCTTCAGTTATACTTAATAATGATTGAAAGTTAAACGCTCGACTTTTAAACTCATCATTCAAATACCAGCTATAAACCATGTTTTCGCCAATAGAAAGATTAGAGAAATTTATTGGAGCATCTAGTCGCAATTCAAATTCTTCAATTTGAAAACTTGCTAAAGGACCACGGTTAAAAATAATTCCAAAATCTTGTGAAGTTTCACATCCCTCAGAATCGGTCATCGTTAAAACAAGTTCATTGTTCCTTCTATTTTTACTCCATACCACATGTGCTTCATTTGCACTAGGCTTGTCTTTTAATGTTCCACCTGTAATGTGCCAATCATAGGTAATATTTTCATTATAAACAGCTTCATATTCGTGAACTTGGAATTCATCACAAAACTCGCTAGGACCTTGTGCAGTTAAATATGGTGTGCTGCTTAAATACAATACAACCTCATCCGAATCAGGAGGACAACCATTAGTATTGTAGGATACAAAATGAATTGGAAGCGCGGCACTATTTTTTTCTGATAAAGCAGGTATATATTGCGCTTCGGGCTCTTTTCTTGAAGGGTAAAACTCACCTTTTCCACCAACCCATAATGCACAGCTACCTGTGAAATTACCTCTTAGCTGCACTGTGTCGGTTGCATCACAAAAAGCCTCATCATTACCAGCAAAAACTGGAGGAATTTGAGAAAGCTCATCGATATAAGTTGAATCTTCAAAAGAAAAACACCCAGAAGCATCAGAAACTATAACGGCTATTGAGTCTTTCTTTGCCCAAGTAACAAGACCTTCATCTCCGTTGTTCCATAAGATTTGGTAAGGTGAAACTCCACCTAGAACAGTAACTTCAACTTTTACAGAATCTACTCCGTAGCAAATTAGTGTGTCTGGAGTTTCCAAAGAAACACTTAACGGATTAAGTGCTTTTATTCTTCCAGATTTAGTTTTGGTTTCACACTCAGCATTATCAGAAATTGTTACAGTGTGTAAGCCAGGACCCACGTCTATTGATTTTGTAGTGTCGCCAGTGCTCCAATTAAAATAAAAAGGTGGGTATCCACCAGTTGGGTTAGCTTCTAAAGTTGATTTACTTGAAGAATCACATATTAAAGAGTTATTACCAGCAATCGATAATTTTAAGCTGTCAAATTTATGAACCTCAATTGTTTTGTAATAAAGACCACAGTTACTTCTATCATCAAACGCTACTTGATATATCCCATGAGGGGCATTTATATTTAATCCCGAATCACCAGTACTCCAATATGCTCTATATGGAAGTACGCCACCAGAAATCGAAAGAGATACAGTTGTTGTAGATGAAGGGCAAATTATGCTATCAAGAGCGCTTATTGTAGAAACGATTGGAGAGAGCCTAGTCGTTCGTACAGAGTCGGTTATAGCAGGACAACCCGAAGCATCCGAAACAGCAATAGAGAACGTGCCTGAATCAACTTAAGATAGTGTCTGTTGTTTCCCCAGTGCTCCATAAGGTGTTATAAGGAGGAACGCCTCCATCAATTTCAAAGTAAATGGGCACTGAAGCAATTTTAGGACAGATGTAATTGTTTCCGTATTTAGAACTAATTGTAATTGGACTGAAAAAATTAACTCTTACCGTATCACAAAGTATAGCACCTAAACATCCACCTTCAACTTCACCACATGCAATGTAATCTACATATTCGGGAGCTGTTGAGTCAACTGGTGTTACATAAGTGGTATCACAACCGATTGCACATGATAAGTATGAAGTATCTACAGGATTTGGATAGGACATCCAAGTAATAGTGCTTTCAATTAAACCCTTTACCCAGATTTCTCGATCGCAATTCTCACTAGATGAAATATCTGGCGACGCTTCAATTCCGGGTAATGATTCAATTGAATAGATGTTTTTATTAGCACCGGGTTTACAAAAAGTTAGTCTATATGGGCCACCAGGGGATATACATATTTCGTTACCAACTTGTACTTGAGGCCCGCAATCTATTTGGTAAAACAATGAACCATCCGGAACAGCTCCCGAAACGATATTAAAGTTTATCGAGCCTGTCTTGTCATCTAAATAAATTACAAATTCAATACATCTATCTGGGTGGGATGTTTCGCAACAATTCCCCTCTCGCACAACTTCTGGAGAAAACCAAATTGAATCTGGATTACCTCTTAAGTCTAAAACAAATGAAGGAGTATTAGGATCGCAACTTGATTGTGAAAATGCTCCATTTGCAGAAAACAAGACTAGAAAAGTGGCAATATAAGGAATAATGTTTTTCAATACTCCTTTGTTTACGTATGCTTTGCCCTAAATGTTCCATGTTTTCCTGCATATTTCAATGAAAAAAGGCAGATTACAAAAGTAATACTGCCTTTTTTGCTTTAACATAAAGCTAAATGCGCTTTTAGCGATGAAACACATTCTTGGGCTATTAACTGATAGAATGGATTAGAATCATTATCCACCTGCACCTTTTCAAGCGCTTCGTAATAACGTATTCTGGATGGACCATCACCTTTTAAATTGGCTATTGTAAACCCATTTTGAAGCAGAAGTAAATTCATCACCAACCTAGACGTTCTGCCATTTCCATCAATAAATGGATGGATGGTTACAAGCAGTTCGTGTAAATCAGCGGCCATTAAAATGGGATGGATACTACTTTTATAATCACTATAGTGCCTAAAGTATTTCTCCATCAAAATATCCAATTCGAATGGTTGAGGTGGATCATGTTTGCTGCCACCAATTTTTACTTGAACCTTTCTATGAGAACCCGCATTTTCTGGATCAATACCACGTAAAATTAGTTGATGCAATTGATACACTACTCTTGGAGTTAAAGGAGTTTTGTCTTCAATCAAGCCATAAACAAATTCAATTGCATCGCTATGGTTTATTGCTTCTAAGTGCTCAATCATCGACTTCCCGCCAATGGTTAAACCTTGGTCAACCACCAAAAAGGTTTCTTTAAGCGTTAAAGTATTGCCCTCAATACGATTACTTTCAAAGGTGTATTCAGTAGTAAAGTTTTCAAGCATTCTTTGAAGCTGAGAAACCCCTAATGGATGCTTTTTTTGCCATTGAACTTTTAGCAAATCAGCTTCATCCAAAAGTGCTTGAACATCACTATTTATGTTATGATTTCTCCAACTATTTTTAGTGTTTCTAAGATATTTAATACGCTCTTCGGCTAAAGCCAACGCTTCATTTGCAGAAGAATAACCTTTACTTAATTCAACAATCTTATCACTTAACCATAGTGC
>JBLIDK010000098.1:0-4294 GCA_047632595.1 Sphingobacteriales bacterium | reverse complement strand
TGCTTTGGATGTAAATGCAGGATTTTATAGTAATTATACCCTTCCATTATACGATTTTAACTACAGCATTGCACCAAGAGTTAGAGTAAACGATAAACTAAGTTTTATTTACAACTACAATTATAATTTTAAAAACGACTATGGTTTTGAAGCAGTAATTAATCCCGACAGCATCATTTTTGGAAACAGGGCGGTTAAAACTTATGTCAACACTTTAACAGGAAGCTATATTTTTAACAACAAAATGAGCCTAAGTTTAAGAGGCAGACATTATTGGAGCCGAGTTTCTTACTCTCGACATTTTGATTTGCAGGAGGATGGTGAGTTGGTTTTAAACGAGAATTATAATCAAAATAACACTCAAAATTATAATGCATTCAATATTGACTTAATTTATAGGTGGCGCTTTGCCCCTGGTTCAGACATGTTCTTTGTTTGGAAAAATACAATTGAAACCTTTTCAAGATATTATGAAGTTGTTCAAACTAGAGATTTTAGCAGTCCTTTTGCAAATAATATCTTAAATACTTTAGAAAGCAACCCTCAAAATATTTTTAGTCTGAAAATAGTTTACTACTTAGACTACAAAATTTTCGCAAGAAAACGTTAATTTGCGGCATGTTAAGGGCTAAAAACATCCATAAAAAATATAACGACTTAGAAATTTTAAAAGGCGTTGATCTTCATGTTAAAAAAGGTGAAGTTGTAAGTATAGTGGGTGCTTCAGGTGCTGGAAAAAGCACTTTATTGCACATTATTGGCACCTTAGACAAAGCTGACCAAGGTGAACTAGAAATAAACAACACTGCAATTCATAACCTTAGCACTAAGAATCTTGATTTATTCAGAAATACCAGTTTAGGGTTCATTTTTCAATTTCATCATCTACTACCTGAGTTTTCGGCAATTGAAAATGTTTGTATGCCGGCCTACATTGCCAAAAAACCAACAGCTGTTGCTATGGCTGATGCAAAGAAGTTATTAGACCGATTAGGTTTAGGCAGTAGAATCAATCACAAACCCTCTCAAATGAGTGGTGGTGAACAACAACGTGTTGCAATTGCACGAGCTTTAATTAATAAGCCTGCATTAATTCTTGCAGATGAACCATCAGGTAATTTAGACAGTACTAATTCATCTGATTTACATAACCTGTTTTTTGAATTAAGAGACGAAATGCAGCAAACCTTCGTTATTGTTACTCATAATGAACATTTAGCTGAAATGGCTGATAGAAAACTCGTGATTCAAGACGGTTTAATTCTTAACTAATACCTTTGAAGCTGTAAAAGCATTTCTGAATGATAAATCCTTTAATTAAACGTAAAATATTATTACTTGCCCCTCATACTGATGATATAGAGTTGGGATGTGGTGGATCTGTAGCTAAATGGGTTGAAGATGGCCACGAGATAAAATATGTTGCTTTTTCTGATTGTAACGAAAGTCTACCAGAAGGATTTGAAAAAGGCACGTTAAAAAAGGAAATGGAAAAGGCAACTGGAATTTTAGGAATTCCAATGTCAAATGTTCAGCTTTTTGATATGCCAGTCCGTAAATTTTTAGAACACAGACAAGAGATATTGGATATTCTTATTGTTTTACGTTCAGAATTCAAACCAGATATTGTTTTAATTCCTTCTCAAAACGACATACACCAAGATCATCAAGTAATAACGAATGAGGCTTTAAGAGCCTTTAAACACTGCACTATTTTCGGCTATGAGCTTCCATGGAATCAGTTAAAAACAAACAATAACGGCTTTGTTAGCTTAAAGGCAACTCATGTAGATAAAAAGGTAAGCTCAATTAGTGCCTATTCTAGTCAACAAGCAAAAAGTTATGCAAAGGAAGAATACATTAGAGCCTTGGCATTAACTAGAGGAATTCAAATTAACCATGAATTTGCCGAAGCATTTGAAATAATTAGAGCCATTATTTAATGTCAGGAATTGCCAAACACAAGGTATTAATTACGGGCGCTGGAGCACCAGGTGCTGCTGGCATTATTAGCTGTTTAAAGAAAGACCCCTCTCTTAATTTAATTTGCTGCGATGCTAATATTGATGCCTCAGGACAGTTTCTAAACATTCCGTTTTTTCAATGCTTAAAAGGAAGGGATAAAGAGTTTATTCCAAATCTTCTTGAACAAGCTATTGAACATAAAATTGATGTAGTTTTACCCCTTGTAACTAGTGAACTACTACCCTTTTCTAAGAATATTGAGCTTTTTAGGGCTAAAGGAATAAAAGTTATAGTATCTGAACATAAAGCCCTTGAAATTGCAAACAACAAAGGCAAGCTTTATGAGTTTTTGAAAGAAAACACTGTTCCTGTTCCTCAATTTGAGATAGTGCAGGATGTTGAAGGCTTGAAAAAAGCAATAACTAACTTAGGGTATCCTAAAAATGCAGTTTGTTTTAAGCCTTGCGTAAGTAATGGTAGTAGAGGATTTAGAATTTTAGATACCAGCGTGAATCAACACGATCTTCTTTTTAACCACAAGCCAAGTAGCACCTATATAGATGAAGAGTATCTTTTTAAAATCTTAAAAGACAAAGAACTACCTGAATTATTAGTAAGCGAAGTATTACCAGGTGATGAATATTCGGTTGATTGTCTAGTTGATAATGGCAAAGCAATGCTTGTAGTTCCAAGAAAACGAACAAAGATTCAAGCTGGAATTTCTGTCTCAGGTGAATTCGTTAAAAACCAGAGTATTATTGACTATTGCACCAAAATTGTGGAATTGTTGAAATTACATGGTATGATTGGAGTGCAAGTAAAAGCTACATTGGGGGGAGAGTACAGAATTTTGGAAATTAACCCTAGAGTTCAAGGTACAATAGTAGCTGGTATTGGAGCTGGAGTTAATTTGCCATTAATGGCTATTAACCAAGAAGTTGATTCAAATTTTAGAGTAAAAGAAACCATTAAGTGGGGAACAAAATTTGATCGAGTGTGGAAAGAATACTATCACTAATGCAACTTTTTAGACTTTAGACTATCTAACTATCAAATGGACTTTAAAAAATCATATACCGCATACGTTTTTGACTTGGATCACACCTTGTACGATGAGCACGAATACTTATTCAACGCTTATTCAGAAATAAGCAAGTACTTGGGTAATTGCTGTGACTTTGATCGGGACTATGTTTACAGTTGGTTAATAAGCACGTTTAAAGAAAAAGGTCGTCACCTAATTTTTAATGACCTTCTATCCCATTTAAAATTAAATCACGAGAAACTTCCTTTCATCATTTCTATACTTAGAAACACTAGGACTTTATCCAAAATGAATTTGTTTCCTCATATGCTAGAAATGCTAGAAGATTTAGCGCTATCAAATAAGCAGATTTACATTTTAACCAATGGCCACCCAGACCAACAACGTAATAAAGTACGGTGTATAAACTGGAGTGGGACTGAACAGCATATAAACATCTATTATGCTAATGAATACGCACCTAAACCTGCACCAGATGGCTTAGTTCAAATACTAAAAGAAAATAAATTAAATCCTGCGGAAGTAGTATTTATTGGTGATGGTAAAATAGATGAAACGTGTGCAAATGCTGCGAATGTTGATTTTGTTTTTGTTCAGGAATTAGCTTTATCAAACGCCGAATCTTCTTTATAGTCTTCGCAATCTAAAGTTGGACAATTAGTAGTAATACTGATGTTCCACTCTTTCGCTTTTCGCTTCCATTCAGCCGTATTAATTGTCCATGCGTTTACAACGTAACCTTGTCGTTGGCAATATTTTAAAAACGATTTAGTCACTATTGACCGGTTAGGTTCTACTATATCCACCCCTAAAACAGTTGGCAACCAATGCGAGTTTAAAGCCTTGTCAATAAACCATCCTTTCCCAGATTTTTCAACAAAAGCATGAGCGGTTATTATTCTCGAATCCTGTTTTTTTACCATGTAGGTGATTCTTGGGTCGAAACAACTTATAAATGCTCTTTCGTGAATGTCGTTATTGTAAAAAAACAACACTAGCTCTTTCATTAAGGTGTAAGTATTTTCTGTATAGAATTTAACGTCAAATTCTAATAATACATCCTCGGGCAAAGAATCTAAAAAGGTTTCCAAATCAATTATGTGGGCTTCAGACAAAGTTCCATCAGGGTTTTTGACTTGCAGTTCTTTTAACTCGGCAATTGTATAGTCTTCTGCTTTTCCAGTGCCATTGGTAGCTCTGTCTAATTCAACATCATGAAAAAGAAACAAAACAGAGTCCTTGCTTAGCTGTACATCCACCTCAATAGCCTTTACCCCCATCTCT
>JBLIDK010000097.1:0-4403 GCA_047632595.1 Sphingobacteriales bacterium | reverse complement strand
GATGTAATGATTGATAGTCCATCTGCAATTGACAAAGAGCAAATGACAGAGCTTGGCCTAGACCTAAAAGTTGTAGCTAAGTCCTAAATTACCGAAGTAATTAATTTCAGCACTGGGATTGTAATACTTATCTCGAACCGCATTAAGCTGATAAAATGATGAATAGTTGGTGTTGAACAAGTTGTTTACGCCAACTTTCGCATTTAAGGTCATTTTGTTTTTCAGTAATTTTTGGCTGTAGCCGACGGAAACATTTACTAAAGTATAGGCATCGGCAAAGTGAGAATTGTTATTTGTTAATGCTTGCTTGCCGTAGTAATAAACTCCTGAGCTAATAGTTAATCCAGTTGGATTAATTAATCCTAATGCGGCTGAAAGAGTGTTGTTAGATACTCCAGGAACTTTGTTTCCATCAAGTGCTGTTTGTTGTCCTGAGTTTTCATTCGTTTCAACATAGTCTACGAAATGATAATCTTGCACTGCCGAGGTTAGTTGGTAAGAGAAACCATTAACTATTTGTGAGTTGATTTTTTCGAATCCTGATACACTTAGTTCAATGCCTTTAAAAACAACATTTCCTGCATTAGAATAAGTTGGTATTCCCACATCATCGTTTGCAAAAATAATAGCGTTATCAATGTCGTTTTGGTAGCCACTTAATTGAATCAATGTGTTTTTTCCTATTTTTTTCCGGACTCCCAATTCATAATTAATTCCATTTTCAGGAACTAAGCTGTTATTTAAACCGCCATTAAAAGTTCTT
Organism: Sphingobacteriales bacterium; assembly: GCA_047632595.1. GTDB lineage: Bacteria > Bacteroidota > Bacteroidia > Sphingobacteriales > Sphingobacteriaceae > JBLIDK01. Next base: position 3,640 of record JBLIDK010000097.1, on the reverse strand, counting down.
AGCTCAAACAGGGTAGGGAGAGAAATTCCTTTGGCTACTGTTCCAAATGCATAAACTTGATGCTTGAACTTATATGAAATAGCAAAATGAGGAAGCAAAACGTTGGTGCTGTTATAAATCTCTTGTTTTGGATTACCATTAGTGTCTAGTTGATTTAACAACTCTAAATCATACGAGTTAAGACTCAGGCCTATTTCTACTAGTAAGTTTTCATCCCTTATTTTTAAGGATGAAAAAACAAAGCGCTGAGAATTTGTGGTTTTTTCATCAATTTTTAAGGCTCCTTTTTTACCAAAGTCATTTACATACTCTTCAAAGTTCTCGTTGTCATTTGCAGTTTCATATCCTACAGAGAGATTAAGTGTTTTGGATTGAGCGTTGGTAGTATAATTTAAAACAGAACGAGTAGCATAACCATCTAGTGTTTCATCTTTTAGTCCTTGAAAAAACCGACTTGTACCGTAAGGATTTAATTTAGTGCTATTTGTTTTTGTAAAGGCTAAACTGTAATTCAACTTCGGACTTAAATCCCCTTTTAAAACAGCTCCGTTTTTAAACCACTTTCTATAAACTGCAGCATTGTGGTCTATTGAGTATTGATTTGATTCTCGTGGGCTTGTAGCCGCCGTAATAGAGTCAATTGACCCTGGAAGTTCCCAATGCCCATCAAAATAGATGCTATGAAAAGAAAGTGTGTGGTTTTTTAATGGTTTTAGTGCCAAATGAGCGTTAAATTGTTCTTTAGAATTACCCTCTTGAGCTCTATAACCGGTTAGTTTTTGGTCGGTGAAGTTTAAACTAAAGCCAATTTTATTCCATGATTTCGATAGCCCAACATGCTCTCGTAAATAGCCATAAGATCCAATTGTGCTTGAGAAGTTAACTAAAAATGGGCTTTTAACACCTACAATTTGTCCGCTAGATACAAGCATTGTTCCACCTAAACCAGCTCCATAAAAGGAACCTTGCGGACCTTTTATAACTTCAATTGAATTAATATCACCAGCATCTATTAGTTCGAGAGCGGTTGAATTATCAGCCTCAGAAAAGGGCAGGTCGTTATAGTAAACTTTAATATTCCGAACTCCAAAAGGAGATCTAAGAGAACTTCCACGAATACTTATTCTTCTACTTCCACCTGCTCCACGAGATTCCATTTTAACTCCAGAAACAAGATTCAAACCTTCTAAAATCGAACTTGATTCAAATAAATTAAGCGTTGTAGAGTCTATTATTGCAATTGGAACAGGACTTTTGCTAATACTTGTGTTGAAATCGAAAGCTTTAACTTCAACTTGGTTTAAAAATACAGAGGTGTCTTGGCCAAAGGCGTTTAAAGTTAAAGTTGATAAGGCAAAAAGGGTTAAATATCTTCTCAATGATAGGTGCTGTTGGTTATTCGTTTAATTATTTGGCCTAAGCTTCCGCTTGTTTCTATAATAAGTTAACGAATGTAGGAATTAAATATACCTACAATAACGACGAAGCAATTAAAAAAGAAAAAAATGGCTAGTTTATGGAACCAAAAACTTTAATGTTTGCTCAAATCCTTTATCATTATGGAATTGGATAAAATGAATAGATTTTTCAAAGTCAGTAATGTCTAATTCTAACTGTTTGCCATAGACAACTCCGTTGTCTAGTAATTGTCCAGATAAATTGACAACTCTGTATTCACTTCCAGCTATTCGTTCATCACTTATTCTTATAAAGCTGCTATTAATTGAATAGTTTAAAGGGATGCTTTCAAATAACTTATCAAAAATACCTAAGGACTTTCCATTAAATCTAAATCGATACACTTGACCATTTTCAGGTATAGAATCTAAACCAGGAAGAAAATTATTTTTGCGAGTAACTATTGGGTTGCTTGGGTCTCCATGAAGTATATAGAGATCCACATAATCAGCATTTATCTCCCTTACGCCAAAAGCAATATCTGGGGCATTATAAGATTCACTAGTTATTCTACTTACATCTTCAATATAAGTAGGTCCATAATGATATTCAATTGTCCCATTTTCATATACATTCACTTGAAAATTAATGGAATCATTTGGTAGTGAGTCGAAATAGGTTAAATTAAAGTATTGAATACTTAGTTTTCTACCCATTGTAGTATTCGAAATTAGGTAAGAAATGTAACTTGGTTTATGATTGAAAAACCTAAAATATGTTTGGCCAAAAATGGTCATTGTAAAGGCATCCAAGACTAATATTGTATCTATATCCGCATTTTCGTTATAGTCAATTTCAATAGAGCCGTACCTTTGGATTTCAGTTATTGGATTGTCTAATTTATAGAAACTTTTAGGTGCAAAAGTTTCTATAGAACCTCCATTTGTGTTATGTGAGAACTCTAATTCTTCATCTATGTAAATAGTGTCGTTTTGTAAATATTGATAAGGTTTTTTTTCAACTTCAAAAGTATAGTATGAAAAATTAGTTTTAGCCTGTGAGAAAACTAAAATTGATACAAGAGAAATAAAAATGGTGGAATTAATTTTTTTCATAGTGATGAGTTTTAATCTTCAAAGTCCGAAGACTTTGAAGATTAAGTTGTAACAAGTTATAATTTAATAAGTTTTTTTGTAGCCACTTTTGACTTACTGGTAACAACTACAGTGTAAACTCCATTTGCTTTTGACGAAAAGTCAAAATTAGTTCTGATTGTTCCCTTCTCAATAATTTGACTAAATAACAACCTACCTTGAAATGAATAAATCATAATATTTGCAGCTTCGTCAATAGCTTGCTCTAGTTCTAATGTGAATTCGCCATTTGTTGGGTTTGGATAAAGGATTAGATCTAATTCAGAGTTATCATTGGTTATATCAAGCTCAATATTATTTTCAACATTTCCGACCTTTACTAAGGCAGTACACATAGGCCCAATTACATTAGTGCAATAAATGGCAGTTTCTACTGCCGGATTTGAAAAAGAGCGTTTATATAAAGTGTACATTTTTGCCCCACAAAAAGATGAATCTGGACAAACTTGTGTGTAGCGATTGTAAGGATCTATCAAGTCGTCTGTTGGTTCCCATCGATAAAAGTAATCTTGTGGCGCTGTTTCATTTTGATCACCCCTAATATTTGTACATTTAAAGGGATTGTAGGAGCCAACATCTGGGGAGGAGGTGTTTACTTCAAGGATAGTAGGAGGGCAAAGTATACTAAACCCTTCATCAGCATAAATTCGATAATCATTCTCAGGGGAACAATTTATATCTATATCCACTTCGTTGCCTTCAATATTATAAGTTATTTTACCTTTTATCTTTTGAGTTAATCTATAATCTTCAAAAGGTTGAGGTGAAACATGGTCAAAGCAGACTTTATAGTAATCAAAATTTGCTGTGGCTGTTATTAAAGTCATCTTATTCAAATCCAAATCACCCGTTCCTTTATCTATATGTTTCCATTCTTGCTCAAATTGCACACTTCGAAGTGCTAATGGAAGTTGGGTTTCAGGCAAAGTACAGTAAGTTCCTGGTGTAACACAACTTAATGCTGGAGCCCCTGATATATTTTTAGATACGGTACAACCATTACTAAATCCAACATCAACCAAAGCAGACAAGTCTACAACTGCAACTGCAACTACTTGAATTTTATCAATGCAATCATCAGCGTTATT
>JBLIDK010000096.1:0-4411 GCA_047632595.1 Sphingobacteriales bacterium | reverse complement strand
GGGATAACGAATGAACATTAATAAAATCAATAAACATCTTTTCAATTCACTAATGGGTTTTACTCACTGGGTAACCGAGACAGAATTCCGAAATGTTATTGGTAAGCCCTTTATGCGTGGTTTGGGCAGCTTGACGTTGGTTGTTAAAAAAGCCAACAAGAAAAGCACTGTGGCGGAGGCGGCAGAAGAGTGGCAAAGAATGTTCCCTTCAAAAAAGATGGTGCCAATCACTAGTATCGATAAAGAGACAGTTTACGCAGAAATACACAGCAAGTGCCCATATCGAGGAAGTGGAAACGTTGAAGGGTGTCATCGCATGATGGAATATGATCGAAAAATGATGGAGAAAATTGGTTCAACTTTCATTGTTGTAAGGTCCCAAGCGGAACCAGGTGTCACCCATTGCCAAGTCGCAATTAGCAAAGCTACTGAAAATTTGCCCACTGAAGCGAAGGATCGTGTAGTAATGGGAAGTGTTCATTAAATCAAAAGCTAACAAACGGCTCAAACGGACAAATATTCGCTGTCACCTTTTTTGCAAAGAACCGCAAAAAAGCCGCCATCAAACATTTGCGCGGTTAGCCGGGCGTTACATGTCATAAAATAATGGAGTATTTTATTTGAAAATTGCGTTTATAGATGCTGAAAACATTGGATTGAAGGAACTAGAGCCCATAGAGGCTAAAGTCTCTGATAAGGTGTTTGTTTTTTCTAAAAATGATGCAGTTAAAGTACTCTGTGAAAGGAAGTTTTTTCTGTGCATGTCGAGCTATCCAACAGGACCAAATCAAGCTGATTTTTACATTATAGGTAATCTTGTAGGAATCATTGCATCTCTTACTGGGGAGCAGAAAAAGGTTTGTGAGTTTTTATTATATTCAAGGGACAATTCTTTAGCGCAAGCATTTAGTTTTCAGTGCAAGCTACATAAAGTTAAATTCAAAGTCCCGCTAGAACCGAAAGCTCCAAGTAATGTTATACCAATAACGCAGAAAGACGCTATTGAACAAAAGATAATAAATATGCTCGTTGCCCCGATGACTGCTGAGGAAATAAGAAAGGATCTAAAGGCACCGAAGCCCGATTTTACAAAGGCGCTAAATATCCTGATTAAAGGTAATAAAATTAAGCGCTCTACGAGTAGTAAGAAAAAATGGGTGCTATCAGCCAACATGTAACAAGCGGTTGCATCGGACAGCTTCCCGCGGTCACCTTTTTTGCAAAAAGACGCATAAAAGTCGTCAACAAAAATCTGCTCGGTGAACCGGGCGTTACGTGAGCAGTAAATATTTATTATGACTAATCTATTCACCTTTTTATTATTAACACTTATTTCGGTACAACTTATGGCTGATGAAAACGAGTTTTGGAATTGGTTCAGTAAACATCAGCTAGATATAGAGAAATATGAATCTGGTGATGAAAAATTGCTTGATGAAATAATGTCGGAGCTTCATAAGTACAATGAAAATCTATATTTCGAGTTCTCTACTCATGAAAAATTAAATGAATTCATTATCACTGCTGAAGGAGAAACTCAGCAGTTTGACAGTGTCTTTAATTTAGTGAATTCCGCTCCTAAATTTGAAAACTGGAAGATCATTGCTTTAAAGCCAGCAATGGGATTTGATTTCATTACAAATTATGAGGGAGTCGATTACAATCCTGAAGATCTTTGGTTTTTACCTTTATCAAGTGATTCAAATCCTAATATGCTTGGATTGAGAATTGGTATTCCTAACTATGATAAAGACACCCATAAACATTCAGTTGTAGCGTCTTGGATTATATTTGATGCTGGACTGGGTGAATACCAAACAACTCAAGATATACATCATATAGAAACAGTTGCGCTTCCCAAAGATCCAGAATCAGATGACTATATTAAAGTAAAAGAGATAGAAAATTATCTTACTTGGAGAAAGAAAAACACGTAACAAAAGCATGTTGCATTAACCACTGCGTGGTTTGGACGGTTTTCCGCTCGTACCTCGCTACAAACCGCCGCAAATGCTAGGCGTTATGAGAGAGAAGTGATGAAATTTATGAAAACGTTTTTATTTTTAGCATTAATATCATTAGTAGCATGTTCAATTAATAAGCCACTACCACTATATTATGAAGATAGTGACCGAGTTGTAAGAGTCGCTCACGAGCATCTTAAAGAAAACAGTCCAGAAATGTACTCTGAGGGAGTGAAGATCGTAAGCGTACGCCTACCTAGACATAAAGTTAAAAATAATATCGTAGTCTCATTTGAACCTATCAATAAAGACTCACTAGTTGAGACAATTAGTGGAGATTATGTGACTATTGTTTATACGGTAAAACTAATAGCAATTGAATTCACAACTTTAGGAAAATTTGTTTCTATTAAATTTAATGAGATGACGAAAAGAAACACTAGAAAACGGAAAATTTAAATCTCATAACAATACGCTGAAATGCGTTCCGGCCAAAAAGACGGCCTCCACTGGACTTGCTAGACGCACGCCCTTTAGCTAAGCGTTACACGTAAAGGAAGAGCATGGATTTTCTATCCGGATTTAAAGAACCAGTAGTATTGGTTTGTTTCACATTTAGTGTGCTATTTTATTTTTTTCCTGATCAAGGGAAGCGTATAGGTGGTTGGCTTATTACGCACCTGGACTTTCTATCTCATAGAATTCGTAGGTCTGTTCGAATTAGAAGATGGAAAGGTAAAAAGAAAGCACTAGAGAAAATATATAACCCGTACGAAATGCAATGGCTGATCATTCGAACTTACAGCTTAATGCTTCTTTTCGCGGCATCAATTACTACGTATGCAATCTTAATTGCCATTGGGCCGCTAAAAGATATAGGCACACTGCCTGTACCCATACAATATTTTATTTATTCTCCGGTTCTAGTATTTGAAGTTTTATGGTTAATACAGCGAGAAACTGCAAAAAGCTTAGTGAAAGCATCAATAAAACGTGTAACAAACGGCTTAAACCGACCTCCACTGCGTTGCTCGTTTTGTGCTTTTCCGCTACGCTCGCACAAAACAACCAACTCCGTTCCGGCGGCTTAGTCGGGCGTTAGATTTTATTAACTATAGAGAATGAATGAATGAAATTGTTATTATCACTATTAATTCTGGCTTTAGTGAGCGCTTGCCAGAGTACTCCCGTAAAGAAGCATAAACTTGATCACTTCGTTATTAGCTACGATCATGCAGAATTTGGTAATGTGAAATTGCCTGATCCTAGGTGGAAAACGGACAGAGAGAATTGTAAGAAGGACTTTTATGATAAGGGTGTCATCTCTGAGGGTGTTTTAATACAGGACAATGAAAAAATCAAGAAATTGGAATGGGAATATACAAAGTGGGACCTCACAAGGATTATGTTGAAAGAAAAAAAGAAGGCTCCGTCGAGGCTTGAGGGTATATCCAAATTAGACAATGGAATTAATACTTGTCTGAAAGATAAGGGCTGGGGAAACCGCCAATCTAAAGCAGTTTACAAGAAAGTAATCTAACAAGTTTAGCCAGTATCGCCCGCGCAAAAGAACGCACGGGCTGGACTCATTCCACTCGCCGCTGCTAAAGGCGTTAACTAGCAAAACAGAGGTCCATGAACATAATTCTAGTTGCAGATGTCTTTGGTAAAACGCCTGCTTTAATAAAGTTAAGTGAAGAGTTACAAACTGAGGTTATCGTAGATCCTTATAACGGAATGAATATGGGCTTTAAAAATGAAGCTGAGGCATATTCTTACTTTATGGGTAACGTAGGACTTGAAGTGTATTTTTCTAAACTATTAAAAATAACTGAGTCAATTTCTTCAGTTAGCACCTTAATCGGTTTTAGTGTTGGAGCTTCTATAATTTGGAAGTTATCTGAAGGATCATCAGTTAAAAATGTCAAATGTGGAATTTGTTACTATGGATCTCAAATTAGAAATTTTAAAGAAGTAAATCCATTGTTTGAAGTGGAGTTAATCTTTCCTAAAAAGGAGGCTCACTTCGATGTTTTGGAACTACAATCTGAACTTTCTAAAAAACAGAAAGTAAAAACTATGCAAACAGCATACTTACATGGGTTTATGAATTTATACTCAGCTAATTACAGTCAGGCTGGTTATATAGAACAGTTAAATTGGTTGCGTTTAAATGCCAGTTAACAAGCTGTTGCACTCGGACTCGATACAGTTGTCGCGGTTTTTGCTAAAAGAAAAATCCGCAAAAACAGCACCAACTTACTCGCCGGTGAACAAGGGCGTTAAATGGAAAAAACTCAGATGGAGCTATCGAAGTTTATATACCTATAACCATCAATCGAAAGGTTTTGTTCGGTGACTGTGACCCAGAAGGCATTGTCTATACACCAAGGTTTTCTTACTTTGCTCTTGAAGCAACGCATGAGGCAATGCATATTATGCTTGGC
>JBLIDK010000095.1:0-4479 GCA_047632595.1 Sphingobacteriales bacterium | reverse complement strand
GGGTGCAAATCTAACCCCTTTTAATCCCCCATTCCTAATTGTTTTGTCTCTTTTTTTAGACTTTCTTTCCAATTATTGGTTTTCAAGGGGTTAGGGGTTTTTACTTACTAGTTAATACCTATTGGTACCAATTCATCCTTGCGATACCACCCTGTAATGCTATACCTAGATCGTTTTGTAGGTAGTACTTCATGAAACAATAAATCACTTCTGAAACATACTAAGCTTCCTAGTTTTGGTTTAATCTTAACTGGAGGCTTATTATCTTGATAGATTACCAACTCTCCACCATCACGGTCTTTCCAATTGGGGTTTAAGTATGTAATGACCGAAAAGATGCGGTTATTAGTTTCAACAAATTGGTCAACATGCTTTTTGTAGAAGGCCTCTGGTGGATAATGTGCCCAATGCCCTTCGTACCTTTTAATAGACACTCTGAAGTATTGACTAAGGTATTCTCCTAATTCTTCGATAAGGTACAAAAAAGAAAGCATATCTACATGATTGGTTTTTTGACTCAGCCATTTGATTTCATCTTTCCTGATTTCCTCCATTACATCCGACTTCAAGCCTTTACCTATAGATGCTTGCCTTAATTCGTCTTCTTGAATTAAGCGTTGGATTTCTTGTAATAAGCTATGTGCAACTTCTGGAGTTAAAAAATTTTCGATCACAGCGTACGAACTAAGTTCTAATTGCTGTGCAATGCTTTTAAATATATCTTTCAAGTGCTTTCATAAGTTGGAACAATGATACCATTATTCTTATCGTATGTCATTACGTATATATGACTCAATTCTATAGCCATTCACCATCCCTTAAATTGTGGTACTATATAGTATAGCAAATTAGCCACATTCAACCTCCCACTCGTTTAGTTTTATATCCAGCTTTTTGAAGCAATGTGGTAACCTGATCTCTAAATTCGCCTTGGATAATAATTTCACCATCTTTAATAGACCCTCCTACCCCACATTTAATTTTCAGCTCTTTTCCAAGTGTTTTCAAATCATCAAGGGTGCCTACAAATCCTGAAACAATAGTAACGGCTTTACCTTTCCGCTGTTTTTTATCAATTAAAATCTTGAGGAGTTGACTCTCGGGGGCTAATGTATCTTGATCTTCGTCATCATCTTCTTCATAATTAAAATTAGAATTTGTTGAATAAACAACATTTACTCGCTCCTTTTTATTTTTTTTAACCATGTTTTGTTTCCTTTGTTCCTTATTAAATATGCTAATTTTATTTTATGGTCCAACAATCAACATCAAATGACGCGATGTTTTTACCCATTTCCTTTAATTGGGATGAAACTGTATTTGAAGCAAAAATATTTAATACTTACGAGCCTTGGCCAAAAAATGTAAATGATTTTACCATTAACAGCCAAGAATTTTCATTACACCCAACTTACCTGAAAACGAAACACAGAGACACGCAGCCTGTTTACTTGATGGTCATTTATGAAAACAAGCAAATTCTAGGTATTGCGTCAATATATCAAGCAAAAGCAGATTTAAAATTACCTGGTGAGCAATTGACTCAAAACAAAGTAGCACAATGGTTATATGATTTTGTTGTACATCCTTTATTCAAAAACAAAAAAGTACTTTTCCTAGGTAGTTTATTTATTTCTGGAGATGGGGGTAACTACTGTCACCACAACTCTGATTTACATCGTTGGCATAAAATTTTGTTAGCGGGATTTACGGAATGGAACATTGCAAATCAAAAACACCATAAGAGTATTGGTTGGCTTGGTATTGATTTATGTTTTCAACCAAAATGCTTGCATAGAGAACGAAACCATGTCTCTATAAAGTTTGAACCAACCATGGAACTGTCATTGGAAGAGTATAAAAACTTTGAGCAATATAAAAACAGTTTAAAAGCGAAGTACAGAACTAAGCTAAATAAAGCCATGGAATTGGGTGAAGGATTAATTATAAGAAGATTAACTGCCGAAGATGTTGAAGACAATCAAGTAAGATTAAAATCTTTATTTGAACAAGTGAAATCTAGGTCTAAATATTATGGAGGTGATTATGATATTTCTGATTTAATCACCATCAACAAAAATTTCGATAACGCATACACTACTGGATTTTATCGATTTGGTGTAATGATTGGTTTTTCAACAACCATTATTTGCAAGGGCGTATACATTGCTCATATGATTGGTATGGATTATAAAATCAGTAAGTCAGTAAGTTTGTATGAAAACATATTATACCATTATATAAAAGAATCCATTGCAGCAAGGTGTTTAAATTTAAATTTGGGGCGTACTGCTTTAATCATTAAAAGTGGCCTTGGTGCTACTCCTTATAATTATCACTGTTGTTTGCAATTCAATAAATGTTGGTGGCACAAAATTGGAACTTACGTCGCTCCCAAATTAGCTATTAAAATTCCAGAGCTTAGAACTGCTTTAAAATACTATGAAAACGAAGAACCAGTCTTTAACTAGCCTTTCATTTCTATCACCTTTGATTTCGGATTATCTTTTTAATCCCGAAAAAGTTGAGCCATTTTTTGAAGTAAGTCCTTCAAAAAAAGAAATTCTTACGTCAATAAAAAAGAAACAACCTCTTTCTCAGCGAAACAGGGAAGTATTGGTTAATACACTTATTAAACAGTATGAAAACCTAGATACATGTGAATTGACGAAGAGCCAGATAAATCGCTTAGCGGATCACAACACATATACGATCACAACTGGTCACCAATTAAACTTTGCTACAGGCCCTTTGTATGTAGTTTATAAAATATTGAGCACTATCAATGCTGCCGAAGAGCTGTCAAAAGAGCATAAAGACATTCATGTAGTACCCGTTTTTTGGATGGCAACTGAAGATCATGATTTTGATGAAATAAATCATTGCAACTTATTAAACAACAAAGTTAGTTGGGTTACTGAAAAAGGAAATGCAACGGGGAGGCTTTCCACCGCAGGAATTTCATCTGTTATTGAATCTGAAATACGTCCTTTGTTAGAGAAATTTCCTCAAGGTGAGCAAATCATTGCTTTGTTGAAGGATGCCTATGATCCAAATAATTCTTTAGGTAAAGCAACGTTTCAGCTATTTCATTCTCTGTTCGACCAATTTGGATTAGTCATATTAGATCCTGATCACCGAGATTTAAAAGCATTGTTTGCCCCTATTGTCAAAAAAGAATTGCTCCAACGCAAAAGTAAAAATCTAGTAGAGGCTCAAAACTTGGTTCTTCAAGAAAAGGGTTATAAAGTACAGGCGCATGCAAGAGAAATTAATTTATTTCTATTACGTAATAATAAGCGTGACCGTATTATTTTTGAAGGTAATGCATTTCATTTAGCCCATTCAAATGAAATCTTTTCTGAACAAGAAGTATTAGATTTAGTTGATATGACACCGGAAGCTTTTAGCCCCAATGTTATATTAAGACCCGTATATCAAGAATGTATTTTACCTAACCTGGCTTACATTGGTGGTGCAGGAGAGTTGGCTTATTGGCTGCAATTAAAAACTGTTTTTGAACTATACGATATAAACTTCCCTTCTTTAATGCTCCGCAATATGGGTGTTATTATCCAAGCCAATCAATTGGCTAAAATGAATAAATTGGAGGTTACCATTAGTGATTTATTCAAATCTACACACCAATTAACGAGTGATTGGGTTCGCGCAAATTCTTCTGAGGAAATTGATTTTGACGAAGAAAAAAAAGCACTCCAATTAACATTTGATGCTTTGGCTGAAAAGGCAAATAAGATTGACCCTACTTTGAATGCTTCCATAGCTGGAAATGCTAAGTCATGGATGAAAGATTTCAATAATTTGGAGAAAAAACTGATGAAAGCAGCCAAAAACAAAAGTGAAAATTCGATTAATCAATTGACTCAAGTTCAAGAGCAACTTTTCCCTCAAGGTTTCCTACAAGAACGATATGATAATATTTTTGGATATATAGCTAAGTACGGATTTAGTCTGATTGGTGATTTAAAATCTAACATAAAACCTTTTGAATCAGAATTTACTTCTTTTGAAGTTTAAATGTTCAAAAAACTGTTAACATTAGTCCCTTAAAACATTCATAAAAGCGAGTGGATGTATGTATATTTGCGCATGCAAGAAATGATTTTAATTTTAGATTTTGGATCACAATACACTCAATTAATTGCTAGACGTGTAAGAGAACTAAATGTTTATTGTGAAATTCACCCCTACAATAACATTCCAACAATTGAACATAAGATAATGGGTGTTATATTTTCTGGTAGCCCCTACTCGGTGCACGATGAAGATGCTCCTATACCGCCAATCGATCAATATAAAGGAAATGTGCCTTTATTAGGTGTTTGTTATGGCGCACAATTTTTGGCGCAACAAGCTGGTGGAAAAGTAGTTAAAAGTACTATTAGAGAATATGGTAGAGCCAACATCTCTGCTGTTTCTTCAAACAATGTGTTAACCAAAGACATAAACATTGGTTCA
>JBLIDK010000094.1:0-4579 GCA_047632595.1 Sphingobacteriales bacterium | reverse complement strand
TTAATAATACCTCCTTTTAAAATGATTTCAACTTGTCTGTTACTGATGTTGAATGCTAGCTGGATTTCTGTTCCTTTTCCACCTACAGTGGCAGTTATTGAATCACTATTTTTGATAGTTTCCCTAATATTGTCTATCCTTAAAACATCTCCTTGTTCCAGTTTGTTCCAGTCAGCTGGGTTTTTAAACTCAAAAGGAATGATACCAAAATTGATTAGATTCTGCCAGCCAATACGGGCATAGGATTTAGCGATAGTAAACTTTTGCCCCAAATACTTGGGAGCCAAAGCCGCATGTTCTCTGCTTGAGCCTTGGGCATAATTATCGCCCGCTATAACACAAAAGCCTTTATAGTTTTTTTGATTTTCGATGGCGCGATTATAAAAGCTTTGATCAATGGCATAATAGTCAAACTTGCTTATCTCCGGAATATTGGAACGTAAAGGCAGCACGTCGGTCCCTGCTTTCAGTATTCCATCGGTTGAAATATTGGGAGACAATCCAAAAATCACGCAGTCCGGGATTGGCAGAAGAGCCAATAACGACTTGGGCTACTTATGTACAGTGTATTAGCTAGTTTTTTATCGGTATTCTGGATTTTCAAACTCCCAGCGTTCTCCATCATCCCATTCTTTTCGAGAATTGCCATAATTTGGATAGCCACTATTGTCTTTTAGCATCAAAGCTAAATGAAGCAAATTATAGGTCATAAATGTGGTATTCCTATTTGTGAAGTCACTATCAAAACCAACGGGCTTATCTAATTTTTCTCCTTGCCATTCCTTATCTCCATAACTTGGCCCTGGACCAACTTTTCCAATCCATCCGCAATCTGCTTGTGGTGGTACTGAATAACCTACGTGTTGAAGCGAGTATAATATTCCCATCGCACAATGTTTTATGCCATCTTCATTGCCAGTAACTATGCAACCACCAACTTTACCATAATAAGCATATTGACCTTTGTCATTGGTTTTACTACTCATAGCATAAAGTCTTTCGATTAGTTTTTGAGCTTCAGACGATTTTTCGCCTAACCAAATTGGTGTTCCTACTATAAGAATATCAGCGTCAAAAATTCTCTCTGATAATTTTGGCCATTCATCAACTCCCCATCCATATTCAGTCATATCCGGATAAATGCCACTTGCTACTTGATGGTCTATAAATCTAATCTCATCAATTTTGACGTTTTCCTTAGTCATAATAGCTTTGGAAACTTCCATCAAAGTTTTAGTGTGGCTCTCTTGTGGGGATTTTTTAAGTGTACAGTTAATGTAAATCACTTTTAACTCACTAAAATCTATTTTTTTCATAATTATGTTTTTTTGAATTGGCTACAACAACCAAATAAATAACATATTTCGTTTATCCGCATTGTGTGTTTAACTCAAATCTAGCAGTTCAACTGGACTTTTGATTGCTTTTAGCTGACAACTTGGTTGCAATGCTCTGTGGTTCTAGAGCTCCCCCCCAACAGATTGACATTTTATAGCTATTTTTTTCGCCTTAAGCAGATTAGAATAACTTAATGGCAATCGTTAACTTGGAATATTTACTTAACCAACTTGCAACTAAGAACTTCCAATCCGACTTCGTTGGATGAAGTTCTATAAAATGTCAAGCTGTTTGGTGATCAATTGTTAAAACTAGTTTTAGAATCGTGAATATGCAGAATGCCGCAAAGAATCTACAAATTGTAATAAATTTGATTCCATACCTAATTTACAACCCATACGTTATAGCTTTGAAAACCAAAATCAATAGAGCAAAGTAATTGTCCAATTATAAAACCAACATTTTCGTTTTAATTACTGTGTTGTTGTGCACGATAAAAATTTCGGTGGCACAAACTTCCGTTATTGAAGGTCGTATGTACGATTCTGAAATAAAGCCTTTGCCAAATGTTCACGTAGTGAACCTTTCCAAATCGCGGGGTGTATTTTCTAAAATTGATGGGGCATTTGAAATTCAAGTAGAAGTAGGCGATACCCTCTTTTTTACCCATGTTAGTCATGACGACAGATACCTTTTTGTAAGCGATTCGCTTTTAGCACTTGAAAAGCGTCAAAATGTTTCCATGTACCAGGCTACTTACGAGCTGAATGAAATTACCATTAACCAAATGCAAAATTACAAGTCGTATTTACGACAAAAGCGCATAACACAGCGACCAGTTATAGGAGTTGATGATGTAGAATTTGACCACACACCTTCATCGCCTGGAATTGAGAATGTGCTTACCTTGCTTTATCAACAGCTGAATAGAGTAGAGCGAAATAAAGCTAAACTGCCTGCTGCTAAATACCGAATTGAGCTGATTGAAAATTTGGAACTCAGAATTAGGTATTTGCTGGCAAAGCAAAATAGGTATAAGGAGCGAGATGAGTTTGAAGTAATTCGGCAGTGTAATTTAAATCCGTACCGGGCTGCCACATGGACGAATTACGAACTGTATAAAATATTGGAAGCCTGCTGGCCGTAAAAGTGAAACTATGATAAAGAATTTACTAAAGTCTAAAATTGGTCAATTTCGAATAATTGCCTTTTTTGAGGGAATCACCTTGTTGTTTTTGGTGTTTGTTGCCATGCCAATGAAATACTATCTGAATATGCCAGAAGGCTCCAGAATAGTTGGACCAATACACGGAGTGTTATTTATAACCTACGTTTTTTACGGATTTACCTGCTCGCAGATTTACAAATGGAAGTTTATAAAAGAAACGCTAGTGGTTTTTATAGCCTCTTTTATTCCTTTTGGGACCTTTATTGTAGACCACAAAATTTTAAAAAAGTACGATACGGAGAATTTGTAGTTACCATTTCCGATTGCGCTTAAAAATGAACTAGAAAAAGTTCAGGCTCAATAAAATGTAAAAACCGTTACAATGAAAACTCATACTAATATTAAACTTCTTACAGTCTTATTCTTCTCATTTCTAATTTTTACTAGTTTAAGCTGTAAGAAAAATAAACAAAACATATTACCAGAAGCGACTCAAGAAGGCAAAAATACCTTTGGTTGTAAAGTTGATGGGGAGATTTTTGTTGGGCAAAGCAGAAAAAGTGACAACTTTTTAACACCAGATTGCGAAGGAGCGAGAAGTTCAATTACAATACTAAAAGACGATTCTAATAATAACTACTTTTTTGTTAAAGTGGTGGGTAGCAATTGTAAAGATAAAAGTATGTCGGTAGGAGTAAATTTGAGTTTAGAAAAAATACAAGTAGGAAAATATGATTTAAATTTTAAATCTATAGGGGCAAGAAAGGAACATTCAGGAGATTTTTTAAATGAGGAAATTCCAACGTCTTTTATAACAAATATGCAATATAATGGTTCATGTGAGCTAAAAAAGATTGACACAATTACTAATATAATTTCCGGCACTTTTAGCTTTAAGGCATTTAACGGTGAGGATTCTGTGAATGTTACCGACGGAAGATTTGATATTAAGATTAAAAATTAAAAGGTATGTATAAACGAAACCAATTTGTTTTTCTAATATGTTTTTTTCGTTTACCGTCAATGCTCAACTTTCAGTTCCAGACATATATGAATTCGAGGAATCCGGAGCAGTAGAGAAACTATATCAAAATTTAAATGAAATAACTGCTGGAATTTTATTTGATAAATATCAATTAATTATCGACAGTTTACCATTCTCTGGTTTTAATACTTCGTTATCGCAAATCGATGCTGATGCATATTATAACCCAAAACAGATTGACATTTTATAGATTTTCTTCAGTCAGCCAGCCTTAAGCTTGCTGTGAGATGAGAAAATCTTAATGGCAATCGGAATTAGTGGCAAGAATATTAATAGCTCTTTGGAGCATTAATAGTAGACCACAAAATTCTAAAAAAGTACGATACAGAAAATTTGTAATTACACCTTAGGAATGAAGTTTTCAGCCTTCATTTTAGTGGTAATGCGTATTTTCTCATCCTTAACGGGATGAATAAATGCAATAGACTTTGCGTGAAGGCAAATGCTTTTATCACGCATTGGTTTGGGGTAACCGTATTTCAAATCTCCAACAATTGGGCAGCCAATAGTTGCTAATTGAATACGAATTTGATGGGGTCGACCAGTTTTTGGATAGATATCTAATAAATGCTTGCCGTAAAGACTCACATTCATGTGGTAAGATAGTTCAGAATACTTAGCCCCTTTTTTCTCACGAGAGTAGGCATGAGCCTTGTTCTTTTCTTCGTCTTTTGCTATGTAATGAATAAGCGTGTCTTCGTGCACAGGAGGACGTTCTTTGGTAACTGCCCAATACGATTTTTGAATTTGCTTCTCTTCAAAAAGCTTGTTCATACGAACTAATGCCTTTGAAGTTTTGGCAAAAATAACCACCCCACTTACAGGTCGGTCTAAACGGTGAATAACCCCGATGAATGCTTCACCAGGTTTATCTCCTTTTTCTTTTAAATACGCTTTGACTTTGTCGCAGAGAGGTTCATCCCGCGTTTTGTCACCTTGTACTAACTCACCACTTTTCTTGTTTACTGCAATTAAGTGGTTGTCTTCGTACAGTATGTCAATGTCCATTAATCTACTAAAAAGGCTTT
>JBLIDK010000093.1:0-4675 GCA_047632595.1 Sphingobacteriales bacterium | reverse complement strand
AGAATGAAACTAGGTAAGGAATAATAAAGGTACCACCTCCATTTTGAACCGCTTGTACTGGAAATCGTAAGAAGTTACCTAATCCTACAGCATTTCCGGCCATTGCTAATATGAGGCCAACTCGTGAACCCCATGCGTCGTTATTTTTCGGCATTTTTTGTTTTTTAATCTAATTTTTTAAATAGTCTAGAACTCGCAAAGTATACAGATACCATCGCTTTCACAAATATTATTACAGAAAGATGGTATTAAACATCAATTTTAGCATATTTCGCATTTTTCTCAATAAATGCTCTACGAGGCTCAACTTCGTCACCCATAAGCATTGAGAAAATATGATCTGCTTCTGCTGCATTGTCAATAGTAACTTGACGTAACGTTCTTCTTTCAGGATCCATTGTTGTTTCCCAAAGTTGTTCTGCATTCATCTCACCAAGACCTTTGTAACGTTGCACGTGTACAGAATCAAGGCTACCACCTTTTGCTAATTCAAACTGAAACTTTTCACGTTGTTCTTCATTCCAGCAGTATTCAGAATCTTTTCCTTTTTTAACTAAGTAAAGCGGTGGAGTTGCAATGTATATGTAGCCTTTCTCAATTAATTCTTTCATGTTTCTAAAGAAGAAAGTAAGAATTAGCGTTGTAATGTGAGAACCATCGATATCCGCATCACACATGATGACTACTTTGTGGTATCTAAGTTTAACAAGGTTTAGTGCTTTGTTATCTTCTTCTGTTCCAATGGTAACACCCAAGGCTGTATAGATATTCTTGATTTCTTCGTTTTCAAGAATCTTGTGTTCCATAGCCTTCTCAACATTCAAAATCTTACCTCTCAGTGGCAAAATAGCTTGATAAAAGCGGTCTCTACCTTGTTTTGCAGTTCCACCAGCCGAATCTCCCTCGACTAAGTACAATTCGCAAACTTCAGGATCTTTGTTTGAGCAGTCACTTAATTTTCCTGGTAAACCAGTTCCAGAAAGTGCGTTTTTACGTTGAACAAGGTCACGTGCTTTACGTGCAGCGAAACGTGCTTGTGCAGCTAAAACAACTTTACTTACAATTATTCGAGCTTCTTTTGGATGCTCTTCTAAGTAGTTGTTCAACATCACACCAACAACCGTATCAACCGTACCTAAAACATCGTTGTTTCCAAGTTTAGTTTTTGTTTGACCCTCAAACTGTGGTTCTTGAACTTTAACAGAAATAACTGCAGACAATCCTTCACGGAAATCATCACCAGTAATCTCAATTTTTACTTTTGAAAGTAAGCCAGATTTATCTGCATAAGACTTTAAAGTTCTTGTTAAAGCTCTTCTAAATCCACTTACGTGTGTACCACCTTCAATGGTGTTAATGTTGTTTACATATGAAAACACATTCTCAGAATAAGAGGTGTTGTATTGCATGGCAACTTCAACAGGAACTTCACCTTCTGAATTTTCTATATAAATAGGTTCTGGAATTAATGAATCTCTTGCTTTATCTAGATATGTTACGAATTCTCTAAGTCCACCTTCTGAGTAGAACTCTTCAT
Organism: Sphingobacteriales bacterium; assembly: GCA_047632595.1. GTDB lineage: Bacteria > Bacteroidota > Bacteroidia > Sphingobacteriales > Sphingobacteriaceae > JBLIDK01. The sequence goes on along the minus strand of JBLIDK010000093.1, from coordinate 3,138 downwards.
AAATTGGCTTTCCGTCATCATCTTTTTCTCTTAAATCCGTTAAAGAAAGACGTATGCCTTTGTTTAGGAATGAAAGTTCTCTTAATCGAGCAGCTAGCGTATTGTAGTTGTACTCATCTACAATAAAAATAGTATTATCTGGTAAAAAAGTAACGTGTGTACCATGAATATCGGTAGTACCTACTTCTTTAACATCGTATTGTGGCTTTCCAATCTTATATTCTTGTTGCCAAACTTTTCCATCTCTATGAACTTCAACTTTTAGGTCGGTAGAAAGTGCATTTACACATGAAACACCCACCCCGTGAAGTCCACCAGATACTTTATACGTGTCTTTATCAAATTTACCACCAGCATGAAGAACAGTCATTACCACCTCTAAGGCAGATCGACCTTCTTTTTTGTGCATTTCAACTGGGATACCTCGACCATTATCAATAACGGTAACAGAGTTGTTTTCGTTAATGAAAACCTGAATATTGTCGCAATGGCCTGCTAATGCTTCATCGATAGAATTATCGACAACTTCATAAACCAAATGATGAAGTCCTTTTACGCCAACATCACCAATGTACATGGCAGGTCTTTTACGTACTGCTTCCAGTCCTTCTAATACCTGAATATTATCCGCTGAATAGTCTTGATTACTTTGTTTTTCTTTACTCATAATTTCATTATACTCGTAGGCCAAAAATAGCTTTTTAAATGGGTTATTTCACTACGAGTTATTCACTTTTTGAAGGCAATTGTGGATAAAATTGGGTGATTTGAGATAAAAACACCTTCGAAGCATTAAAAGAAGCAAAAAACTGTTTTAAAATGCTTTTAGTTCTTGATACAATCGCTCCATTGGAAGTCCAACAATATTAGTATAGGAGCCATTTATTTTTTTAATAGCAATTAATCCAATCCATTCTTGAATTCCGTAACCGCCAGCCTTGTCATAGGGACTGTAATTTTTGATATAGAAATCAATTTCTTCGGCAAGTAATTTATGAAAGTAAACTTCAGATGTAGAGGTAAAATAAACTTGACGATCAGAAGATTTCAAACTAACCCCAGTTAAAACCAAGTGCATGTTATCACTTAAGGTTTCAAGCATTTTTTTTGCTTCGACTTCGTTCTTTGGCTTTTCTAAAATTTTATTCTCGCAAAGAACAATGGTATCTGCCGTAATTACAACAGTATCTTTTTCAATCTTGGTAAATCCAGCAGCCTTTTTCTTTGCAAGAAATTCTGGCACCTCTAAGGGATTCATGCTAGAATCGTAGCTCTCATCCACATCAATCAATTCAATTGAAAAGGGATAGGCTAATTGGGTTAACAGGTCCTTTCTTCGAGGGGACTTGGATGCTAGAATAAGTTTTTTATCTATCATTAGATTAAATAGGCAAATACAATTAACGATAAAATACTAGTTGCAAATACCAGCAAATAGGTATTTAGTATGGTTTGGTAGTCTTTTATATGTTTTGCTGTATAGTGTTTTCCAATAGTATAAAGTAAAGGCATTTGAACAAAAAGAAAAACAAAGGCACATTCTTCCAGTGCATCGCCAATAATTTGAGTGTATTGGAATTTTGCGATAATCCCAACTAAGACCGCTGAAACTAAAATTAACGTCCATTTGAAAACTGCTGTACTTTTAGTAGCTAAAACATTGGAAGTAAAGTCTTGCTTTAGCACTGCATCTCTAGTGCTTGAATATAAAAATCCCAATAAAAAATACACCAAAGCATATAAGCCACAGATGTAAAATATTGTACGAATTACAACATACTGTTGTGCTTTAAAAGCAAATAGTAATGCAGGTTCAAAAAACACTACTACTAAAAGGTTAAGTGCCAATAAAAAGGCTACAACCAAGTTTCCAATGAAGAACTGTTTTTTATAAATAAGAATATAGTACCAAAGCAATCCACCTGCCATCACGAAAATAAAAGCTAGGCTTGTTAAGCCAGAGAGGTAGGCCTCAAACGTACCAATTGCGCATCCAATAACATTAAGAGCTAAAAATATCTTAATAGGTGTCTTGGTGGTTTTCTCTTTTTTAGATTTTTTGAGTCTATCAATTCCATCTAAATAAAATCCAGAAGCAGCAATTAGAGAGGTGGCTAAAACAATAACAAAAAAATGAAAAGTTGATTTCTCTAATGAGAATCCTGCTATTTCAATGAACGGCCTAACCACATAAATACGTATTATATATTGCGCTAGCGCAAGTCCTATTAAAGCTGGAATATTAATTAATTTTAGAATAGCCTTCATTACCAAGACAGAGATTCTTTAGTCATCCAAAAATTCTGCATTTTCAAAAGCTTTTCTAATACATCTCGACAAGCTCCTTCTCCCCCATTTTTAGGTGAAATGTAATGACTAACTTCTTTTATTTCTTGAGCAGCGTCATTGGGGCAGCAGGCCACTCCTACCATCGACATTACTTCGTAATCAGGAATATCATCTCCCATGTAAAGAATTTCTTCTGGGTTGAGCTTGTTCTTTCCTATGTAGTCTTCATAAATCTTTTTCTTGTTGCTAGATCCAAGAAAAACGTCTTTTACTCCAAGAGCATTCATACGTAATAAAATACCATTTGACTTTCCGCCGCTAATTACCACTATTTTAATTCCACACTTCACTGTGTGCTGAATTGCGTAACCATCTTTAATATTAAAAATCCGGTGATGTTCGCCTTCTTCATTTACCAATGTTTGACCCGATGTTAATACTCCATCTACATCCAAAATCACTGTTTTTATGTCTTTAAGTTTATCTAACCACATACCTTAAAAGTTTTTGCTTTCGCCGATTTCCATTAATATTAAGTTGCAATCTTTCGCATTAAATGCTTTTTCAGCTTCCTTCTTGTCAATTTTTATGTACCCAAAGGTATCGTAATGCATTCCAATCACGTCTTTACAATTTAACATTTCTGCTGCAAGAGCAGCATCCTTAGCACCCATTGTAAAGTTATCTCCAATAGGTAAAATTGCTAGTGTTGGCTTGTAATAATCTCCGAACAACTTCATATCTGTCATTAAAGCTGTATCACCGGCATAATAGAGTCTCTTTTCACCAACAGTTATTAAGAATCCAGCTGGGTTACCTCCATAGGTTCCATCAGGAAAACTACTTGAA
>JBLIDK010000092.1:0-4782 GCA_047632595.1 Sphingobacteriales bacterium | reverse complement strand
TCCATCTAATACCTTTAAAAAGCCTTTTTGAATTTCAGCTAATTCTTGCTCATTCGTTTCTCGTGGGTCGAATAGATGAATAATTATAGCAGAGCTCTTCATTTTTTCAAATGTCTTGCCAACCCCAATTGCCTCAATTTTATCTGTAGTTTCTCTAATGCCAGCAGTATCAATAAACCGAAAGCGTATGCCTTCAATTATTATCTCGTCTTCAACAGTATCTCTTGTAGTTCCCGGAATGTCTGAAACAATTGCTCTATCATCTTTTAACAATAAATTAAGCAAAGTAGACTTCCCAACATTGGGTTTACCTGAAATTACTACGGGAACCCCATTTTTAAGGACGTTTCCCAGCTCAAAACTTTGAATTAAGGAGCGTATTACTTTCGAAATGTGCTCTACAAGTGCTTGAAGTTCATCTTTATTGGCAAATTCTACATCTTCTTCACCAAAATCGAGTTCTAACTCAATTAAGGAGGCAAAATCCATTAATTTTTGGCGTAAAGTGGAGATTTCACTTGAAAATTCGCCACGCATTTGCCTCAAAGCTAATTGGTGGCTAGCCTGACTATTACTTGCAATAAGGTCAGCCACTGCTTCAGCCTGAGTAAGGTCCATAGCGCCGTTTAAAAAGGCTCTAAGAGTGAACTCACCTGGCTCTGCTAATCGAGCGCCTTGTTCAATACATAAGCGAATAACTTTTTCTAATATATAAGAAGAACCGTGGCATGTAAATTCAACAATATCTTCTTTGGTATAGGAAGTTGGTGCTTTAAATAAGGTAGCAACACATTCATCAACTACAACAGATTTATCTTTTAGCTTACCAAAATGCACGGTATGTGATTTGGCTTTTATTAAGTCTTTTCCAATAAACAGCGAATTGGCAATGGTTAAAGCATCACCGCCACTTAGTCGAATAATTCCTAAAGCTCCGCTACCTGAAGGAGTAGCTAAAGCAACAATTGTTTTGTTATCGTTTATCACGTTGCGAAGTTACGAGGAGATTAGGCAATAAAAAACCCCAGTATCAATTAAGACTACCGGCGCTAGTATAAGTTTTTGTTTGTATTATTTTTAGAAGGTAAATTTGATACCTAAACCTGGATCAAATGCTACAATAGCAGCACCATTTGTGTTAACCTCTACAAAAGGCTTAAGGTCAAAATTAATGGCAAATGGGATAGGTATAATCTTGTACTCAAGTCCTACAATACCATCTACACCAATACCAAAGCCTACTTGTCTTACAAAAAACACATCTCCACCTTTATCATAAACTCTTTTACCTCCACCTACAACTGCGTGACCACCATACCCATAGTACCAAGTAAGTCCAGTTGCTCCAGCAGGGGCATAAAATTCCTTTAATAACGTTGCACTTATACCTCCTGGAAATCCACCTATAATGGCTTCCCAGCTTTGGTTAGCGCTTGTGAATTTTTTAATAGTTAATCCCGATGTTCCGCCACCCCTAAGTCCTATTGCCATATCATAATTGGCAGTATTTATTGCAGGTGTTATGGGTTGTGCATTTTGTGCAGTTACAAAGCTTATTGTTGTTAAACTTAATACTATTGCGATAATTGTTGGGTTCATCTTTTTTGTTTTTGTTCTGGTTATACTTATGCTAAATCTCTGCCAAAAATTATTAAATGATAGATTAACAAAGAAATAGTTAAAAACGAAAAGAGTAGTTATCTCTAAAACGGAAATCTTATTTTCATTTTGAAAATGATTTTCCTTCTAATTTATCTTCAAGTGATAATCCAAAGAGTGCGAAATCGTACTTTATTGGGTCTATTGGGTCAAATTTCCTTAAGGCGTTCGTAAGTTCTTCAACTGCTAACCAATCGCTTTGTTTTCGTGTTAATAGCCCCAATTTTCTAGCCGATCGGTCAACATGAACATCTAATGGGCAATAAAGGTCTTTTGCTTTTATTTTATTCCATATCCCAAAATCAACCCCAACTTCGTCTTTTCTCACCATCCAGCGTAAATACATGTTCAATCGTTTACATGCCGATTTTTTTAAAGGAGAGCTTACGTGTTTTCCGGTTCTATGTGGGTAATGTTCATTACTTGTAAATGCTGTTCGAAAAGAAATCAATGCATCATGAACCACTGTTTCGCTTTGTGGGTCGAATAAAAATAGTTCTTCCAAACTTTCGTGTTTACCATACGATTCTTTCAGAAAATGCATGAAATACAAGGCGTCAGTTCCATTAAAGGTGCGGTGTTTAAAATCTGCAAATGGCTTAAGGTCCGACTCCTTATGATTAAGAATGAAGTTGTGTGGGTCATTATCCATAAAGGATTCTAACTCTTTGCACTTATTTATAATGGTTTTTCGCTGTCCCCACGCTAGAAGGGAGGCAAAAAGCCCCATAATTTCTATGTCTTGCTTTTTTGAATAGTGGTGAGGAATACTAATAGGATCGTTTTCAATGAAATCGAGGCGATTGTATCTTTCTACCATATCATCTAGCAATCCTTTTATGTCTTGCATTATATAACGGATAAAGCATTTTCTAAATCTTCTAGTAGGTCTTCAATATCTTCGACACCTACGCTTAAGCGGATTAAGGTGTCATCAACTCCAGCTGCTTTTCTTACATCTATAGGTATTGCTGCATGTGTCATTGAAGCTGGATGGCCTAGTAATGATTCCACACCACCTAAACTTTCTGCTAAAGCGAATAATTTGGTGCTTTGCATAAATTTTAAGGCATCCTCCATTTTATCCCCTTTAAGTGAAAATGATAGCATACCGCCATAATCTCGCATCTGCGATTTTGCTATTTTATGATTTGGATGGGATTCAAATCCTGGCCATAAAACTTTTGCCACTTTAGGATGATTTGCCAAAAAATGAGCTACTTCTTTTCCATTAATACAATGTTGTCGCATTCGTAGATGAAGTGTTTTAATCCCTCTAAGAACTAAAAAACAATCCATTGGCCCCGGAACCGCACCGCAAGTGTTTTGTAGAAAAAACAGCTTTTCGGCAAGCTCATCATTGTTTAACATTAATGCTCCCATAACAACATCACTGTGTCCTCCTATATATTTTGTGATTGAATGAAGTACAACATCTGCGCCTAAATCCAACGGGTTTTGAAGGTACGGTGAAGCAAAAGTATTGTCAACAACAAGCAGTAGTCCATGCTTTTTAGCGACTGCACTCATTGCTTTTATATCAATTATTTGACATGTAGGATTTGTTGGAGTCTCTACCCACAACATTTTGGTATTCTCCGTTATATGCGATTCAATATATTCTACATTATTTAATGGAGCAAAAGTGAACTTAATGTCATATTGAGTGTAAACCTTAGTAAATAGTCGATATGAACCTCCATAAAGGTCATTTGTTGAGATGATTTCATCGCCGGCTTTAAATATCCTCATAAAGGTATCTGCCGCCGCCATACCACTGCCAAAAGTTAAAGCGTGTTTAGCATTCTCTAAAGCAGCTAAGTTTTTCTGTAAAGCATCTCTCGTAGGATTCAAGGTTCTGCTATACTCATAACCCTTATGGTCACCAGGCGCAGCCTGTACATAGGTAGAGGTTTGATAAATAGGAGTCATGATTGCCCCTGTACTTTTGTCTGGTTCTAGTCCAGCGTGTATTGCTTTGGTGCCAAATTTCATATTTATTTCTTTAGTAACGTCCTGTAAAAGTATAAATAACTAATCTCTTAGTCGAAATTAATGATTTTTTTTGTTTAATGTAAGAGTCTGAAAATCTGTGTTTAAACTACCATTCAAAGAAGAGATAATCTATTATTTTAATATTGACGCTAACCTTTTACGCTAATAAGAATATAAATACACAAGCAAGCAATGATACTCCAATTCCAAAGTTGCTTACGCTTAAACAAAGAAACAGATTATGAAACCTTTACCTCACGCATTTTTAAGCGAACCTCCTTTTTATGATCTAATCACAATCACTTTATTTCTTTTACCCTCTTGTACTAAAGATGTTGAAACCCCTGAAAAATTTGAGTCATCTATAGATTTCATCTCTGCTTAAACTTGTTTTTTCGAAGTGTTTTCTAACGCAGACGGAATAGGAAAATCGACTCCAACAACTACCATTGATGATGTTATTCCAAATAATGAATCTGCTTTTCCAAGAATAATGAATAGGAAATGGGAATTGCGATGCTACCGCTCCAGTAATATTAGCTTTAGACTTATTCTATTTTAGAATAAGTCTAATCTTTATAAATTACTTTTTTAGCGCTTAAAAGAGTGTTCTTCAATAATCCAGTAATTGTTAACGGACCAACTCCACCAGGTACAGGAGTAATAAAAGAGCATTTGGGTGCCACTTCATCAAAAGCAACATCACCTACTAGTCTATAACCGCTCTTTTTTGAAGCATCTTCTACACGGGTAATACCCACATCAATTACAACTGCTCCTTCTTTTACCATAGTTGATTTTATCATACCAGGTAATCCAGTAGCAACTATTAAAATATCAGCTTGTTTTGTGAAGCTTGCTAAATCTTTAGTGTATCTGTGGCAAAGTGTTGTAGTACAGTTTCCTGGATAAGCATTTCTTTTCATTAAAGTTGCCATAGGAGATCCTACTATATTACTACGACCAACAATAACACAATGTTTTCCCTTTGTTTCTATTTTGAGTTCTTCTAGCATTAATAAAATGCCATAAGGAGTGGCAGAGATGAAGGCAGGTAAACCCATATTCATTCTACCCACATTTATAGGATGAAAGCCATCAACATCTTTTTCTGGCTTTATACATTCA
>JBLIDK010000091.1:0-4842 GCA_047632595.1 Sphingobacteriales bacterium | reverse complement strand
TTCGAAATGACTTTGTGGGTAACGGTGATTTTTTCTCAATTAAGATCTTCGAAGTTTTATTCTGCCAGTATTTGACTGGCTTAAAACAAAAACAACAGAATTTCGTAACTTTACTTTATTCAAATAATGCAGAAATGAAACAAATTACCTTAAATATCGAAGAAAGCAAGTTCAAAGCATTTCTAACATATATCAAATCATTAGATTATGTTTCCGTTTCAAAAGAAATAACCTCAAAGTATAAGAACTTAGAGAATAGTGAGTCTGAAATCCCAAAGTGGCAAGAAGACGTGGTTAATAAACGTTTAAAGGATATCGATTCAGGTGAAATGAAAACTCGCAGCTGGGATAAGGCTAAAAAGGATATATTTAAAAAATAATGGCTTTCTCAATCTTAATTGCGGAAGCTGCTGAGAACGACATTAGTCAGGCTTACATATATTACGAGAAACAATCAGAAAGCTTAGGTGACACATTCGAAAATCACATTTCAAAGGCACTTGACAGCATTGCAACACCTTGTTCAGTAAAAACATAAGGCAAAGTTCTTCGACCGCCCCAACTTGAGGTCGCAATTTGCGACTTCAAGTTTTCACATTGCTCACTTGTTAATTGGAACATGAAGTCTTCAGGAAAACGTTCTAAGTTTCTTTTTACTTGTTCGTTTAATCGCTTTGTCTCTACTTGATAAAGTTCTGATAAGTCACTATCTAACATGATTTTCGTATTGTTTATCATGTAAATTTTATTCATTAGAACTTCATTTGGGATTGCTATTTCTTTACTCATATTATCTCTTATTGTGGGTGTCACATTTATATTTCTGGTCATCTTATGAATTATTCAAGGTAAACACATAAATAGCACCCAAAAAGCGATGTGAATAACTTTCATTACAAATGTTATTCGCAATTTTTATCATTCATTACTAGAAGATTAGTCCAAAATATTAATTTTAAGGTAGATATCAGATTGTAAACTAGGTTAGTCAGAGACTAACCTTTATTAAGACCTCGAAGTCTTGAAGGATTCAACGAATACAACTATTCATTCCACTGGGTCATTTCGACTCGAGTTAACAAAAGAACTAAAAAAAGCATTTGACCTAAAGCCTCGACCCGATAGGCGTCGGGACGTAGGGAGAAATGACTTTGTGGGTAATGGAAGTTTTCATTTACAAAAAAGCATAGAAATAAAAAAAGCGCAAACTCATTTCTGAATTTGCGCTTTTAGTAGTAGCGAGGACAAGACTCGAACTTGTGACCTTCGGGTTATGAGCCCGACGAGCTACCAACTGCTCCACCTCGCGATATAGACAATTAGGAAATAGTTTAAAATACAACCCCTTCCTAATTGGACTGCAAAGATATAATTAGTTCCTTTGTAGACCAAATAAAAAGTGAAATATGCATAAAGCAGGATTTGTAAACATTGTAGGTAAGCCAAATGCCGGTAAATCAACGCTTATGAACGCTTTGGTGGGTGAAAAAATGTCTATCATTACACCCAAAGCTCAAACAACTCGCCATAGAATTATGGGAATTGTTAACCAACCCGACCTACAAATCATCTTTTCTGACACTCCCGGTGCCATAGAGGTGAAAAATGAATTGCAAAAAAACATGATGGTGCAAGTTCAAACTTCCCTTCAAGATGCAGACATTATTATTTTACTTATTGATTTAAATGATTTACGCGACAAGGTTAATTTAGTTGAACAAGTAAAACAAACTCAGCTTCCAACTATTGTAGTACTAAATAAAATGGACCTAAGTGACCAGGAAACGCTTGAAAAAGCCGTGTCCTACTGGGAAGAAAACGTAAATCCGAAGGCAGTAATACCAATTTCGGCCCTGCATCAAGTAAATGTGGAACAAGTAATGAAGCATATTGAAGCTTTTTTACCTGAACACCCTGCCTATTTTGATAAGGACCAACTAACAGATAAACCGGAGCGATTTTTCGTTTCTGAGATTATTCGTGAAAAACTTTTACTGCTTTACCGCGAAGAAATTCCGTATGCTTGTGAGGTAGTTGTTGAATCGTTTAAACGTGAAGGCAGACTAATTAGAATCGAGGCATCGGTTATTACAGAAAGAAACAGTCAGAAAGGCATTATAATAGGTCGCGCTGGACTAGGTATTAAAAACCTAGGCACCAAGTCGAGATTAGATATTGAAGACTGGTTAGAATCTAAGGTTCACTTAGAACTAACCGTGAAAGTTATTGCCGATTGGAGAAAAAAGGAAACGTATCTGAAACAATTCGGATATTCAACAAGATAAATGGGATCATTAGTAGCAATTGTAGGAAGACCAAACGTAGGAAAGTCGACCTTATTTAACAGATTAGTTGGCGAACGCAAGGCCATTGTAGATGATGTAAGCGGAGTAACGCGCGACAGGCACTACGGACTATGTGAATGGAATGGTAAGATATATTCAGTAGTAGATACAGGTGGTTTTGTACCTAATTCATCCGACGTATTCGAATCTGCCATTAGAGACCAAGTACATATTGCCATTGAAGAAGCCGATGTGCTTATTTTTATGGTGGATGTAAAAACAGGTATCACCGATTTTGATGAGGAGTTTGCAAACATCCTTCGAAAGTCTAAAAAACCAGTGTTTTTATGTGTTAATAAAACAGATAATGAAACGGTTTTACACGATTCTCACGTTTTTCATAAGCTTGGTGTTGGTGAATTGCTAACTATTTCAGCTATTACGGGTTCTGGAACCGGAGATTTATTGGATTTGATACATCCATACATAGAATACGAAGAAGAAGTAGAAAGCACTATTCCGAACATTGCCATTATGGGTAAACCAAATGTTGGAAAATCATCTTTACTTAATGCTCTAATTGGCGAAGAACGAAACATCGTTACTCCTATTGCCGGCACAACAAGAGATTCAATTCATACTCATTTTAACAAGTTTGGTTTCGAATTTAACTTTATCGACACTGCTGGTCTTCGTAAAAAAGGAAAAGTAAACGAGAACATTGAATTCTATAGCACATTACGGTCTGTTAAGGCTGTTGATGATGCAGATGTTTGTTTAATAATGGTTGATGCTGAACACGGTATTGAAGCTCAGGACATGAATATTATCAGTCTTGCTGAACGCCGAAGAAAAGGGGTTGTTATTGTTGTAAACAAGTGGGATTTAATTGAAAAAGAAACCCAAACAAGTAAGGAATTTGAAGCAAAAATTAAGCAGAAATTAGCGCCATTTGTAGATGTTCCAGTTTTGTTTATTTCTGCATTAGAAAAACAACGTATTCACCGAGTTTTAGAAGTAGCTAAAGAGGTTTTTGATAATAAAACCAAGCAAATAAGCACTTCGAAGCTTAATGAAATAATGTTGGAAGAAATTAAACGTTTCCCTCCTCCTGCTACAAAAGGAAAGTACGTTAAGATTAAATATGTTACTCAAATCAGGTCGAGCTCACCAAGGTTTGCCTTTTTCTGTAACCTTCCTCAATACGTAAAAGAGCCTTATAAGCGATTCATTGAGAATAAAATGCGTTCTCATTTTGGCTTTACCGGAGTTCCAATTGATATATATTTTAGACAGAAGTAAACTATATGTTCTTCTGATTATCTAAGCACTAATGAAAAAGATACTACAGGCGTTCCCAGTTTTTCTAATTCTTTTTGGAATCAGCTCGTCCTTTTATTCATGTAAGAATAAAATTGATGGGCCAACACCAATTGAATTAGAAATTGATTCGCTAGCGAAATTCAAATCGGATTCATTAAGCAATCAAGCCAAATCAAAAGCTGAACAAGCTAGATCATTGGCCGACTCTTTATATAAGCTTTAGAATTAATCTTTAGCTTGAGAAGTGTTATTTAGGTAGTTTACTGCTTCTACAAAGGTGTTATCCACTGTATGAATTACTCTAAAGTATCCCTCGTTTCTATAAACACGACGAGCTACTAAGGCTTTAAGACGTACTTCAATTATATCTTTGCTTTCAGCGTATTGTTTTGCATTAAACTCTACCCCTTCTTTTTCAGCCCTCTTCTTAAAGTCCGACATTTCTTTATCGGTAAATTCAAAATTCTTAACAAAGTCATCAGCTGATTCAAACTTCTTTAATTTCTTTTCGTTTGAATTTGCATATTGGTGTACAAATTTCTGAATCACACCCTTTGCAGAAATCTGAGTTAAGTAGTCAGTAAAACCATTTGTGTCAATTGGCACATAAATGTCTGGCATAATACCACCGCCACCATAAACAGTTTTGCCTCCTGGTGTGGTAAATTTTAAGCTATCAGCAAATTCAAAGTCAGTATCACCTTGCAGTTCTCCATCCTTATATCTAGCCCCTACTTCTTTACGGTATGCATCAGTGCCTTCTTCATAGGGCTTTTGAATACTTCTGCCTGTTGGTGTATAATAACGGCTTACAGTTAATCTTAGCGCTGAACCATCAGAAAATTGAACCGGTTCTTGTACCAATCCTTTTCCAAAAGAACGTCGACCAATTACAGTTCCTCTGTCCCAATCTTGTATTGCACCAGAAACAATTTCACTTGCACTTGCACTACCTTCATCAATTAAAACAACCACATTACCAACTTCAAAGCGCCCTTTTTGTGAAGTGAAGTATTCTTTTTTCGAGCGTGCTCTACCTTCAGTATAAACAGCTAATCTACGGCCATCAAGTAATTCGTCAACCATTGCAATAGCAGCAGTTAAATAACCTCCTGGGTTACCTCGTAAATCTAAAATCAGGTCCTTCATCCCTAAAGAGTTTAAAGAATCTAAGCCTTTTATCATCTCGCGCTGAGTAGTTGCTGAAAATTTATTGAATTTCATGTACCCAGTA
>JBLIDK010000090.1:0-4938 GCA_047632595.1 Sphingobacteriales bacterium | reverse complement strand
TGATGCTAGTGGTGAAGATGCTACACGTGGCCCAAACCAGCCCGCGAACAAGGTCGGAAATAACAGGTCAAAAGGATTTGCTTATGATGAGATTGATTGGGTAATAAGTGACTATTGTAGTTGGACAGATCAGCCTGAAGCTCCTTATACGCTATTTGGTTGTTTAAAATTAGCAAATTGCTCGCAGACCACAAATTTCACATTTACGATAACTGTTTTCTGCACAAGCAGTTCAGTACCATTTGTGCTAAATATTGACTCAATTAGCAATACTCCCGATTTTTTGGTGTTTCCAAATCCTACAAGTAATCGTCTAAATGTTTCATCAGAAGGTAATCCTCCAAAAGGAATTCGATTATTTGACAGCAAAGGTGTAATAGTTCGAAATATGGATGCCGTATCAGATAGTGCTGTACTATTGAAACTAGACGGACTCAGTTCTGGTCATTATATCCTTAGAATATTAACTCAGGATAACAAGATTATTACTAAAGCCATCATAATTAAGTAAGCAAATGCACATTGGGTGGCTCGCAAGCCAAGCCGCAACCCTGCCACCCAAAGAGCATTCGCCGCGGCGAACCACAAGATGATAACCAGCATATTACACTGTGTATAACGTAATGCCGCTTTTGTACACGCCACAAGGGCGGCACTACGCATACACTCACGTTATGCCTCACCTGAAAAAAACCTGCAAACAGCGAAATTAGCAGTAAAATTAGAAACAAAAAAGTAAATCAGCAATGGATAAAATAAATGTAATTAGAGAAATTAGAGAACTGAAAACTCATTTATCTTATTCAAAAAATATAGGTTTCTTTTTTGGTGCTGGAACTTCCTGTGCACTTGGAATTCCTAATGTTGAACAATTGACAGCAGGAATTGAAGCAAAGTTAACAGGCGATTTTTTAGCCAACTTCAAACTTGTAAAAACGGATTTAGAAACAATCATTACTGATAGAAAAGTAAATATTGAAGATATTTTAAATCAAATCCGTAGAATTAGAGAGTTAACAGGCGAAACGGCAAAAGTATATGAAGGTGTTAGTGGGAAAAACTCGAAATTACTAGACAAAGAAATTTGCACTATAATTTACGACATCATTTTAGACAAAGAATCGTTAGCTGATATTGACAAAACAAAAAAATTCTTTGCTTGGTTGAGTTTGTTAAATAGAGACTTTTCAAAAGAAGTTTTTACAACAAACTATGATTTGATTATTGAAAAATCTTTAGAAGCTAGTCAAATTCCATATTTTGATGGTTTTGTAGGTTCATTTGAACCATTCTTTTGGCAAGAAAGTATTGACCAGTTTGTTGCTAAAAATGATATGACCCAAAATTGGATTAGACTATGGAAAATTCACGGTTCGTTAAGTTGGTTTTGGAAGGAAGATGAAAAAACAAAGGCACAAAAAATTATTAGAATTGGAAAAATCGAAAACATAAAGAAAGAGGATAATGAGTTGGTAATTTATCCTTCAAAGGAAAAATATGATTCTTCAAAAAAGCAACCTTTTATAGCCTATTTTGATAGGCTTAAAAACTATCTTTTAAGTGGCGAATTGCTGTTTGTATTTACGGGCTATTCTTTTTCAGACCAACATATCAATGAAATTATCTTTAATTGTTTAAGACAGAATAATAGGCTGACAGTTCTTGTATTTTTCTTTCAAGATGCCGAAGTGGAAAATCTACACAAACAAACTTCTTCATATATGAATCTAAATGTTTTTGGCCCAAAAAAAGCCATTATAAATGGGAATCTTGGAGAATGGGAATATGATTCAACAGATTTAAAGACAAATGAAAGATCTGATTCTTTTTGGAATGATGGAAAAAGCGAATTCACATTAGGAGATTTTAATGAACTTGTAAATTTCTTTATTACCAACTCTGGCAAAAAAGAAGCTATAGAAACAATCGTCAAATGAAAACTGAGATAACATATTTAGGACACATAATTCGTGTTGACTCTGGTACAATTGAGGTAGAAGTTTCAAACGATATTCCTTCTGCCGCACCAATTATTAACGGGAGACTGTATAAAATAGGTCAGATTGGTACATTTATAAAAATCCCAATCGGAAACATCACTATTTATGGCATTGTTTCATCCGTAAGCAATACACCAAGTAAATCGGATGAAATAAATTTAAAGTATTCTTTCGGTTCAAGATTCTTAACCGTCCAATTAGTTGGCGAGAAAATTGGCGAAGATGATTTTGAAAAAGGTGTTGGAACTTATCCTACCATAAATGATGAAGTTCACATAGTAATTGAAAAAGACCTTTTCGATATTTATGGTAAAAAAGACTCTGGTTCAATTGAAATCGGGAAGCATTCATCTTCTGAAAATTTAAGTGTTTATGCTGATTTACATAAACTTATATTGAGACATTGTGCAATTTTAGGTTCTACAGGAAGCGGAAAGTCAAACACAACTGTTAGTATTCTTAAAGCAATATTATGCGATTATCAAGGTTCAAGAGTTATTCTTGTTGACCCACACGGAGAATATGCAAGTGCGTTTCCTGACGCCAAAGTCTTAAAAATTAATGAAGTAGCAAATCCCTTGTTTATACCTTTTTGGCTAATGAGTTTTGATGAATTAGCCTACTTCCTTGTTGGAGCGAAACCAACGGATGACCAAAAACCTGATTATAGATTATTTAGGGAACTAGTGACCAATCTAAAAAAAGAGAATTGCACTCTAAAATCGGGGAATGTAAATCCTGACTTTGTAACAGCAGACTCACCAATACCTTTTAGTGCTAGACAACTTTGGTATAGAATGAATTGGTGGTTAAATGCTAGTTTTACTACAACAAAAAAAGATGAGCAAAATGAAGGAACTGCAAAAAAAGAAAATGACGGAGATGCAGAAAATTTAATAGGAGCAAAGTTTACATCTCACTTATCAACTGCCACAGTAAATGAACCTTTTAAATCACAGCATACCGAGTTTTACTCATACGAAAGAAAAATACTTTCAAGATTAAGAGATTCAAGATTTGATTTTTTATTTGATCCAGGAGATTACAAAGATTCAACTTCGCCAAAAGACTTACACAATCTTTTAAATGAATGGATAGGAAATGAAAAGAAACTTGCAATTCTTGATTTAAGTGGAGTTCCATTTGAGGTTTTAGATATTACAGTTGGTTTAATTACAAGATTTGTTTACGACAGTATGTTTTGGGGAAGACACGAAACATATACAGGGAAAAATAGACCATTATTGCTAGCATATGAAGAAGCTCACACCTATTTAAACAAGAACGGTAATAATAGCTACTCTAAAGAAGCAGTTGAAAAAGTTTTTAAGGAAGGGCGGAAATTTGGTTTAGGTGCATTGGTAATATCACAAAGACCATCTGAAATATCTGAAACGATTTTAGCTCAAGTCGGTACTTTTATTGCTTTAAGACTAACAAATTCTGGCGACCAATCAATCGTGAAAAGCTCTGCACCTGACAATTTAAACAGTTTAATAGATTTACTACCTTCATTGAGAACAGGCGAAGCAATAATTGTTGGCGAAGCAATTAAAATCCCTTCAAGGGTTAGACTTAAACTTAATGTACCACGACCCACAAGTGATGACCCAAAATTAGTTGAGAAATGGTTAGAAGCACATCCTGAAGATTCAGAAAACTACAAAGTAGTTGTAACAAGAATAAGACAACAAAAATTTTAAAATATGGAAAGAGAGTATGTACAATCTTCAATGATTAAAAGTTTCGGTTTTGACAGTTCATCATCAACTTTAGAGGTTGAATTTAACAGCGGAGCAGTTTGGCAGTATTTTGACGTGTCAGAAAGCACTTATTATGAAATGAAATCGGCAGAATCTTGTGGTAAGTTTTTTAACGCAAACATTAAAGACCAATATGCTGAATCACAAGTTGGATAAAAAGAAAGGCGAAGGCATAACAATGTATATAAAAAAATAGGCGAAATAGTAATAAATACAAGGGTTTTGGCAAGTATCAAACTTTGTGCTTATCCGAAAGTATAGTGCTTCGAAACCGCAACTTTCCATATCCTAAACCGATAGGTAAAATAAAAACAGAAATATGAAAAAAATTAGAATTTTATCTTTAGATGGCGGGGGAATACGAGGTATTTTACCTGGTATTGTTTTAACCCAAATTGAAAAAAAACTTCAACAGAAAACAAAAGACCCAAATATTAAACTATCTGATATGTTTGATTTTATGGCAGGCACAAGTACTGGTGGAATATTAGCCTTGGCATATCTTACACCCAATGAAGAAAATCGTCCAAAATTAACTGCTCAGGAAGCGGTAAATATCTATTTAGATAGAGGAGATGAAATATTTGATGTTAGTAATTGGCAAAAAATAAAAAGCGTGAATGGTCTAGCAGATGAAAAATATAACGCTTCTGAACTTGAAGAAGCTCTTGATGATGCATTTGGAGAACTGAAGTTATCAAATTTATTAAAACCCTGCATAATTACTTCTTACGATATAGGAAATGGTAAACCTCATTTTTTTAAACAACACAAATCAAATAATGACATTTACAATTTTAAAATTAAAGATGCTGCTAGAGCTACATCTGCTGCCCCAACCTACTTCGAAACTGCACGTGTTAAAAATGATCTAGGAACTTCCTATCCTTTAATAGATGGTGGTGTCTTTGTGAACAACCCTTCATTAGTCGCCTACTCAGAAGTGAGGTCTATGACGTTTGAAAATCTAGAGAACTCTCCGTCTGCTAAAGATATGATGATTGTATCTATTGGTACAGGCAGTGTAAGTAAAGGGTATGAATATAAAAAAGCCAAAGATTGGGGAGCCATTGGATGGATTAAGCCTATTATAGAAATAATGATGTCTGGTAATTCTAAAACTGTTCACCATCATTTAAAACAAATATTTGGAACATTAGAAGCTCAAGATCAAA
>JBLIDK010000089.1:0-4980 GCA_047632595.1 Sphingobacteriales bacterium | reverse complement strand
GCTTTGATGCACGCCTTTTTGAGCCTTTCTTCATTATTCCTTGCACTTGGTCTAATGAAATTTAATACTAATCTCTCTCAAGTGAAAGTATTCGCCCGTTTTTGCCTTTCTAAGCAGACCCTAATTAGTCAAAATATAACCACCTGTTTTTAACTCAATATGGGCTACAGGTGCAATCTATTTTACTAATTGTTCGTCAACAGTGAATAGTTTCCAAGTTTCTAGTTTGTTAATTGGTAATATGATTTCAACCCTTAAAACTTTTTCTCCTTTTTGTGTAGTATAGGAAGTGTTTTTAACTGTTTGTGCATTAATATATATTGAGCAAAAGGATAAAATCGTTATCAGAAAAAATTTCATAATTATATGTTTACTGTGTGTGCTGTGTGTGCTTGCACCTAACGAACACTGTAAATTTAGCTCGCGCGCGTGGACTAAATTGACCGCTGAACTTACAGTCCAAGTTAATGTAATTTCCAGTTTAAATCAATGGAATTTACGCAGTGTTGTATTGTGTTGAGTACTTGTTCTGCATTTTTGAAACTATTATTTTACGTTTCGGCAGTAAAAGTAAAGACCGAAAAAAACGTAGGGAATGTTAAAATACACCAAGCATTCAAAAACACACTTTTGCTTTTTAAAATTGAACAATCAGGTTACTGTGACAGTGTTTAAATCTATTTTTCTTTCCTTTCCTCTTAGTTCAATACTTCCTAAAGGGATTAGCTTATATCCGTCAGTATCAGAAATAAGATCAAAAGTCTCCTTTGAGATCAAGATGTCGACGCTGTATTCATTGCATTGTTCCTGGATACGGGCAGTGGTATTTAGCACATCTCCGGAATAGATAATATCCTTCTTGATGACACCAATTTCACCGGCCATGACAAGGCCATAATGAAGACCTGCTTTGAATTCCGGAATAACCTCATATTTCTTTTCGTAGATCGGCCCTAAATCGGTAAGTTTTTTCTGAATTTCAGTGAAGCATCGAAGGCAATTGGCATTTCGAATGCCCTTCTTAATCGACCATGAGATTACAATTTCATCTCCAACATATTGATATATTTCACCCTCATTGTTGAGAATCGGGTCAGTAATATCAGAAAATAGGTCACTCAATAAATTAAAGTACTTCTCATTGCCAATTTTCTCAGCGATAGAGGTAGAAGAACGCATGTCCATGAACATGAAAATTCGCTCTTCCTTTTTGGGTTGGTGGTAATTTCCTGCAAGAAATTTTAACAATATACCTGGGCCAAATTTATCATTGACTTGTAACAAGAAAAGTGTAAAAAGCGTGACTGTACCCCACAATATAAAATTGATCATCAAAGTCGGATCGAATATGAGCCAGACTATGATTTTAATATTGTCGTATGATATTTCATCTAGTCCATATTCTCGTACTAAGTTTACAAATACCGCTACGCAAGTAACTAGAAGAAAAATAAGGACATATGCGGTGAGTGTAGTGAGCATGGCATACTTGAACGATCGCCTTCGAAACAAATGACCGTTGACAAAAACAAGTAACATCCCCCCAAGTACTCCAGCAATTAATCCAATTAGGACGCTTAAGGAAAAATAGCTTTTAGCATCAAAAAAAGAAGTTGGACCGAGTGAATAAAAGGAATGGATTAATGCATAATTAAAAAAAAATAGGAAAATATTTATGATAACAAAGCCCAAAGTGATGACGGCAACTTTGTGGAAATACATCTTTAATTGTCTCGATATTTTCATCTAGTAGAGGCTAACGAACACTGTAAATTCAGCTTAAGCGTCGTGGACTAAATTGACCGCTGAACTTATAGTCCTAAGTTAATCGTATTTTCAATTTAGGTAATGGAATTTATTTGCTGTTGTATGAGCAGGCTTTGCACAAGCGCAGTGAATTATTAGGAGATACTAAGTAATAATTCTTACTGGTAATTTGGTTCATTCTATAATTTCATAGTCAATACCTAGTTTTCGCAAAGCTCTTAAAGCAGTACCAGTGTTTCTATCTTCCATCTCAATATCTACAGCGTCTCCTTCTAAGAGTATATCTGTAAGTTCTTGGGACAAGGATTCATTAATGTTAGAAATCTCTGCAATACATTTGGCTATTGCTCTTTTATCTGGTCTTTGAGCATCACAAGACAATAAGTTTAATTTCATAATAATAATTTATTAATAGTATAAATTAGAGTTGAGAAAAGTCTGGAGTATGGTTACACCATTATTCCTTTTAATGGTAAACATCTCCTCACTAGCATTCGTGGGGCTCAACTCATTTTTCAGCTTCCTTTACCACCAAACCGCACCGCTGGTTAAATTTACTAATTGTGGCGGACTTGCCAAATCCGCAAAAGTACCCTGACCAATGAAACCCCATACATTCATAGCTGTTGTTTCCTGTTGTCTCCTCTTTCACCTATCCAATTATTTGTTGCTCGTTCGTTAGATCAACTATTACTTTTGTTGCAACCTGCCTTGTCTAGTCTTAGCGTCTCGCTAAGACGCTTACACGCTAAATCAATCCGGGAAATAAATATCAATTAAACCCTTTTTTTCTTCCTAATCACCCACACTGCTAGACAACCAGTCACTTGGGTTTTTCTTTGTTTGGTCTCAGTGAGACGCTAAGAACAGTGTGGAAATTTTTTTTACTAAAAAACACTACTCATTAGTCGACATAGATTTAGCTAGATCATTCAACATTTTAAGTTGAACAGTTTGTAAAGCCCCATTTCCACCACCATTAGATTCTCCTCCAGACACAACTATCCTTGGAAACACAATACCATTAGGACCTGCCAATGCTTGAGCTACACCAATTGCAGTCTCTTTGTCCATTCTAGCTTGTTCTAAAGGTGATAACCCAGCCAATACTTTAAGTTTATCACCTTCAGCTTCAGCTTTTTTTAAAGCTAGAGTAGATGCAGCTTTATACTTGTCTTCTTCTAATTTTTCAGCAGCTACTAATTTAGCTTTACGTGCTCTAATAACTGACTCAATCTCATCTGCTTCTTCAGTTGCCGTACGTTCAGCAATTAATTTTCTACCTTTAACAATAGCTGTTTGCTCTTCTTGTTGAGCAGCAATTAATTCTTGCTTAGAGTTAGCTTTATCAGCTGCATACTTAATCTTCTGTCTTAATTTCACATCAATTTCCTCTACGTAATGCACATTATCTATCGATGTATAAGTTGATAAGATACCAAATGTTTGAATATCACTTTCAACTCTTACCATGTCACCGTTTTCATCAAGCTTAGGTTTTACATCGATATAGGTCTCTTGGCTACCGTCTTCTACTGTTCTCGTTTTAGTGTTAGTTTGTAATAACACCTGACCATTTCGTAATTGATCTTGGAAGTATTGGTCCAACTGTGACTTACCACCAGAATAATGTGCTTCAGATGACATACGTTGTGTACTGAAAGATGCAATCTTCTTTTGATAGGATAATAATGTTGTACTCATTAAGTTTTCAAAACGATTATATGTGATATGCAAATCTAACATCATGGCTTCACTACTTGGTAGATCCCATTTAACCGTATGTTCAAGTTCAGCATTATCACCTTCACTAAACGTACCATCCTTTGAATTACTAACGACCCATAAATCAGCATCGGGACTTTTATTCCCTTCACGACTCACTTGAATAGTAAAGTTATTAGGCCAAACTGTCCTTTTGCTAAAGAAACCGGAGAAATACAAACCAGGGCCAAACTGAGTCCATAATTCACCTTTGATCGGTTGCACCACAGTTCGCTCTCCTGCGTCATTGATACTAAAAGGATTTGCAACCCCTAAGAATATAAATAAAACACCAATCATTGTGCTAAGCCACCATTTAACCGGTATCTCTAAAATTGCGTCTAATTCCTTATAATCCTTGGCATCATTAGTAGATTCGTTATAGGCCCTAATGGCATTATTCTTTTCCCTTGCTCTGTTGTTGTACTTTTTTAAAATATACAATCCTATTCCTACCAGTATGAAAGCAATTCCAATAAATGTCATCATAATTTCTAATTGATTTTGATATAATAGTCACATTACTGTGCTCTTATATTAGTGAGTTGTTTTTGAACCCATTTTTATTTACCTATTCACGTAGGGTTATTAACGCTTAAATTATGTCTATTTTTTTTGTTTTAGTATATAAAAAATCGAGGTAAAGGTCATAATTACTTACAGCTTTCTGAGCTAAAATGACGTGCGCCATCTACCCAAGATGAAGTTTTGTATTAAAGATAGTTATTTTATAATGTATTAGTTGTGCGAAGCATAAACCGAGCATGCATTATAGGTTGTGTTATAGGCTAGGTGATTGTTATAAATTCAGATTTATTTTTCCCTAAATAATTTTCTAGTAAGCTCTGAATACTAGTTTCGACTGCATGAAATTTCATATCCAATGCGCAAAAATGGTCTTCCAGGGCTTCTTCTATATAATCCTCTTTGTCTTCAATCTCTGATAAATCCAATTTGTCATATAGCTCAAGTGCACTCTCAAGAACTGCTAGATGTTCTTCTGCGTCTAAGAAATTTAAAGTTTCAATTGCCAGTTTCACATTTGTTACTCCTTGATTTAAAAAATATTGTAAATACCCCCGTTCTGAATTTCAGATTCATACCAAAAGATGGAATGAGCAGGTTTTTGAATGTCACCTAAATCATTATAATCTTCCATTGCCAATATATCCACGAAGGCATTCCACACATGCCATGGTTCGTCACTAACTTGATTCTGGGATAATGTCCTTTTAATCATGGTTGTGTACTCTGGTTTTCATTGCCTGTAACGTCAGCTTGTCTTAAAACCTAAGCTGCAAGCAGTAAATTACTTGGATTTGAGATTAATATTTTGTTTGCTAGTAAAAATCTTGTTTTTAGATTTTGTTTGATAAGTACGCTTTGAGGTAAGTCAATTTGCTTATATAGAACTAGTTTCAGGATTTTTGTCAAAACATGAACATATAT
>JBLIDK010000088.1:0-5087 GCA_047632595.1 Sphingobacteriales bacterium | reverse complement strand
TGTCACATGGTAGGGGCACATGGTTTAGAGCTCACAACATTTCCAGAAAACGATTTTATGCCAACGGCGGCAGATGTTTTGCCGTTTTTAGAAGAAATTACTTTACTTGCACTTTGCTCTCCATTGAACCCTACTGGAACAATGTTTAGCAGAAAAGATTTAGTTGAAATTTGTGAGCTTGTTCTGGCAGAAAACAAACGCAGAGGTCCAAATGAAAAGCCGCTTTACATTTTATTTGATCAAGTATATTGGCAAATTACTTTTGGAGATAAAGAACACTATACTCCAGTTGGACTTATTCCAGAACTTAAAGAATACACCATTATAATTGATGGAATCTCTAAGTCGTATGCAAGTACAGGTGTGCGAGTTGGTTGGGCATTGGGGCCAGAAAAAATTGTTGCTAAAATTAGGGCAATAATGGGTCATATTGGCGCTTGGGCTCCTAGAGCGGAACAACGTGCTACGGCAAAATATTTGCAAGAAGCAGAACATGTTCATGAGTATATGGTTGAATTCAAAGACAAGCTTTTAAGAAGTTTAAATGGAATTTACAATTTCTTTATAGACTTGAAATCGCAAGGTTATTCAGTTGATGCAATTGAGCCGATGGGAGCAATTTATCTTACCGCAAAAATTGACGTGAGTGGCAAAAGAACTCCGGAAGGTGATATTTTAATTACCAACAAGGATATTTCACGCTACTTCTTGCATGAAGCAGGTGTTGGAATTGTTCCATTTTCTGCTTTTGGTGCTAGAGAAGATCAAAACTGGTTTAGACTTTCGGTAGGTGGTGTTAGTGAAGAAAACATACTTAAAGCAATGCCTAAAATTAAATTGGCTTTAGATAAACTAAGCTAGTTTAGTTCCTCAGCAATAGTTTCAATTTTATACTTGTAACGAATTATTAATTCAGATTTAGAATTGATTTTTACCTTTTGATTTAGGCTTTTCCCTTTTATTCGGTAGCGTTCATCATCATTTTCATCAGGTACGCCCAATAAGTTTTTCTGTAATTCAATTTCAGTTCGATCTCCTGTAGTATTGAATAAAGTAATTGAACCTTCAATTGTTAATTCAACAGGAGTTCTAGGAGCGGTATTCGTTTTACCGCCTTTAATTTTAACAACTCTTTCGGTATTCACTGCATAAACCCCTTTTTCCTCACCAAAGGTCAACTCTAAACGACTAGTTGGAGGCGTGTATGAAATAGTTCCACTATGCATTAGCGCTCCAAACTCATCTTTAACTTCTACTGAACCAGGTACCCAAGTGCTTGAAGTTCGATTAATAATTCCAGCAATTAATTGGGCATTGCTTATTTGGGATATTGAATCAGAATTAACTAGTTCCGAAGGGGTAAAGGCATTAATCTTGATAACGTTTTCCTTTTTAAATTTGAATGAAGAGGTTGAGAGAGGGATTATGCTATTCCCTAAACCTAAAGTAACAGATCGAACCCCATATTGAAACGGTTCATAAGCATTTGACACATCTGCCTTAAAGTAGAGGTCGGTGTTTACCAGAGGCTCGGCTTTGTTATTAACCTTAGCCTGCAGGTTGATTGTTCCACTAGTCTCATCTATTATTCTAAGTTGATAAATAGGCTCCCAGCTTATCCCTGTCCGGCGGTAAACCAAATCTAATTGCTGATTGTCTCTGTATTTGTCAAAACTCAGGTTAACAATTGGGTACTTCTTCCAGTGTTTATTTGGTTTTTGGTTGATGCCGATAATCGCTACATTTAAAACCTGTGAAATTTGAATAATCTGAGCACCATAATCAGTGCCTAAAACAAAGAAAGATGAAGTAAGTCCTTCTTTTAATATTTTACCCTTGAATCCAGTGGTTTGATTGTTTTCTTCTACCTCAACTTCCACTTCAGAACCAACATTTGCTGAAATTACGTCGTGCCAGTTGTTATAGGTTGGACCTACAACCAGTGCAGAATCCATCAAAAAACTTATGGTTAATACTTTGTTATCAGGAGAAATTACCTCTAAACCACCAATAACATCTTCTACATTTTTGATTTTAGCCACTTTACCAGCTAAAGAAACAAAACCTTTTTTCTGGAAAACAGCAGTACTATCGCCCTGTACAATAACTTTAGATGTATAAAGATTTTGAAGGAGGGCTTCTTTTTGAGAAAAGCAGAGAGTAGAACTAATTATAAGTGGAAGAATTAAAAGTCTTTTCATTCCACAAAAATAGAAATGCTTTTTAATCTACCACAGTAACCTTAATCATATTTGTTCTAGCCTTTTCGTGAATAGGCATACTTGCGGTGTTTATTATAAAGTCACCTTTTGAAACAAGCTTCTTTTCTTTTAAAATATCCTTACAATCTTTAATTGTTTGGTCTGTACTTTCAAAACTATTGTAATAAATACCACGAACTCCCCATACTAAAGACAAAGCATTCAATAAAGGTCTAAAGTTGGTGAAAATGAAAATATCTGCATTCGGTCTATGCGAAGAAATAGTAAAGGCGGTATAACCCGATCGCGTCATACCAATAATTGCTTTAGCATCTACTTGTTCGGCCAAAACACAAGCTGAATAGCAAATAGAATCTGCTAAGAAAGTTTTTGATTCTTTTGACGGCGTATGAACGCGACCATAGCGATATCCTTCACTTTCAACATTTGAAATAATACGCTGCATTGCATTGATCGTTTCAACCGGGTACTCGCCAATAGAAGTTTCTGCACTTAGCATCACGGCATCAGCTCCATCAATTACAGAGTTTGCTACGTCATTCGCTTCTGCACGCGTAGGGCGCGGATTTGTAATCATGCTTTCCATCATTTGCGTAGCAATAATTACAGGCTTTGTT
Organism: Sphingobacteriales bacterium; assembly: GCA_047632595.1. Taxonomy (GTDB): domain Bacteria; phylum Bacteroidota; class Bacteroidia; order Sphingobacteriales; family Sphingobacteriaceae; genus JBLIDK01. Next base: position 2,248 of record JBLIDK010000088.1, on the reverse strand, counting down.
GCTCTTCGAGCTTTTGCTACCAATGTTTTCTGTATTAAAGGCACTTTTTCCATTGCCATTTCTACTCCTAAATCACCTCGTGCAACCATAATTGCATCTGATGCGGCAATAATGCCATCCATATTTTCAATGGCTTCAGGTTTTTCAATTTTAGCAATGACTCTTGCGGTTTTCCCTTTTGCTTCAATTAATCCTTTTAACTTGATAATATCTTGGGTTTCTCTAACAAAAGATAATGCTACCCATTCCACATCATGCTCCAAAGCAAACATTAAGTCGTTAATGTCTTTTTCAGATAAACTAGGAAGAGAAATTTTAGTGTCGGGGAAGTTTGCTCCTTTTTTAGCAGTTAATTTCCCTCCATGAATGACCTCAGCAATTACTTCGTTTTTAACTCCTTTAGAAATTATTTGAAGTTTTAAGTTTCCGTCATCTAATAAAATAGTGTCGTCAACACTTACTTCTTTATTTAAACGTGGGTAACTTATAGAAAGCATTTTGGTGGTTGAAACCATCGGCTCACCTGTTACGCCAACTTTGTCGCCTGTTTTAAGTGTAATTTCACCATTTTCAACTTCTCCAAGCCTAATTTTAGGTCCTTGTAAGTCGGCAAGTATTCCAATATGAATACCAAATTCATCATTAATTTCTCTAACCGTTTGAATTGCTATTAAATGGTCAGCATGGGTTCCGTGTGAGAAATTAATACGACAAATATCAACGCCATTACGAATAAGCTTCGTCATTATCGGCTTAGAAACGCAAGCTGGGCCAATGGTTGCTACTATTTTTGTCTTGTTGTATACTGTTTTCATAATTTATATAATCTCAAGCGATAGAAAATTTTCTTTGCTCTTTAAGCTTTCAGGATCTACCTCAAAAGCAGTTAAAACTTGAGGTATTTTCTTTAAATCCTCTTGCAAAGATTTAAATTCTGTATTAGTTAAGTGTTCAGAAACGGTTAAGAAATAATCAATTTCTTTTTTTTCAGGAACAAAATAACCACCTTCTACCTTGTTTTTTAACAAGGAAATAATGTTCTCTCCATCGAGGTTAACCGTAGTGAATACTGTAAAATATTTTGAGCCTGTTTTATACTTAGATTCTATGTCCTCGGCTCGTGACAAAGTTAGTCCGCAATTGTTGTTTAATAGCCAACATAAGCGATAATCTTTTTCACTACAAACAATTCCAAATACTTTAAATGTAAAACTTGGATCAAAATTTAAGATTGTTTTGCTCAAAATATTTAATTTTAGGGGCTGCAATGTAAAGATAATGAGCCAAAGAGATAAAATATACATTATCTTATTGAATCATTCTTGTAATATTAGTTTTTAGTTCCTTACTTTGCAGCGTCTTATTAAGCAATAAAAAAACATCATGTCAGACATAGCAACTAAAGTAAAAGCAATCATCGTTGACAAACTAGGAGTTGACGATTCTGAAGTAACTACAGAAGCAAGCTTCACAAATGATCTTGGAGCAGATTCACTAGATACAGTAGAACTTATAATGGAGTTCGAAAAAGAATTTAATATAGCTATTCCAGATGAGCAAGCCGAAAACATCGGAACTGTTGGTCAAGCTGTTGAATACTTAGAAAAAAACGTTAAGTAAATATTACTTCCATGAAGTTAAGGCGAGTTGTAATAACTGGATTAGGTGCAATCACGCCACTTGGTAATTCTGTTGATGAGTATTGGAAAAATCTCGTAGCAGGACAAAGTGGCGCGAATCTTATTACCAAATTTGACGCATCCCTATTTAAGACTCAATTTGCTTGTGAAGTAAAAAACTTTGACATTGAAAATTACATGAATCGAAAGGAAGCTAGGAAACTAGATCCTTTCGTTCATTATGCAATTGCATCCACCGAGGAAGCTTTTAAAGATGCTGGATTAGAAGAGGGTAATTATGACCCTGATCGTTCTGGTGTTATTTGGGGTTCTGGTATTGGAGGTTTAAAAACGTTTCAAGAAGAGGTAATTAATTTCGCCAAAGGCGATGGAACTCCTCGATTTAATCCGTTTTTTATTCCAAAAATGATTGTGGACATTGCTGCAGGTCATATTTCCATGCGATTTAACCTTCGTGGTCCAAATTTCGCAACGGTTTCAGCCTGTGCTTCCTCAACTCACGCAATTATTGATGCATTCAATTACATACGCCTGGGTAAATCTGATATCATTGTTACTGGTGGTTCTGAAGCTTCTGTAGTGGAAGCTGGAATGGGTGGTTTTAATGC
>JBLIDK010000087.1:0-5090 GCA_047632595.1 Sphingobacteriales bacterium | reverse complement strand
ACCGAATTGAGTATATTTTCAGTAATGTGGAGTGAGCACTGTTCGTACAAAAACAGTATAAAATGGCTTAAAACCCTTCCTAAAAAGGGTAAAAGAATGCTTGCTGAAGCAGGAGAAGAGAATGCAGGACTAGTTGATATAGGCGATGGCTTAGCTTGTGCCTTTAAAATTGAATCACATAATCACCCATCAGCATTAGAGCCTTATCAAGGTGCTGCAACAGGAGTTGGTGGTATAAACAGAGATATTTTCACAATGGGCGCTCGTCCAATTGCACAATTAAATTCATTACGTTTTGGTAACCCTAATACAGAACGAACTAAATGGTTGGTTAAGGGAGTTTCAAAAGGAATTGGTGATTACGGAAATGCTTTTGGAATACCAACTGTTGGTGGAGAAGTGTTTTTTGACGACTGTTACGAAGTAAATCCTTTAGTTAATGCAATGTCTGCAGGGATTTTAACTGTTGGTAAAATGGTTTCGGCAACTTCATATGGAGAGGGAAACCCGGTATTTATTGTTGGTTCTGCTACTGGTAAAGATGGTATTCATGGAGCTGCATTTGCTTCAAAAGACATTAGCGCAGATAGTATTGACGATTTACCTGCAGTACAAGTTGGCGATCCATTCCAAGAAAAGCTTTTACTAGAAGCTACAATGGAAGTTATTGAAACCGGAGCTGTTATTGGCATGCAAGACATGGGAGCGGCTGGAATCACCTGTTCATGTACGGAAATGAGTGCCAAAGGAGAACACGGTATGATTATCGACTTAGATAAAGTCCCAACCAGACAAGATGGAATGCTTTCATGGGAAATTCTACTTAGTGAATCTCAAGAACGTATGTTAATTGTTGCTGAAAAAGGAAAGGAACACTTAATAAAAGCTGTTTTTGATAAATGGGACTTGCGTTGTGAAGAAATTGGTCACGTTACTAAAGAGGAAAGAGTCAAATTTTACATGGGAGGCGAGTTAGTTGCCGATGTACCTGCTGATGATTTAGTTCTAGGCGGAGGTGCTCCAGTTTATGATAGACCCTATTCAGAACCTGCTTACTTTAAAGAGTATCAAAAATTTGATATCAAGGAGGTTCCTGAACCTAAAAGTTTAAAAGAGGTAGCAAAATTCTTAGCTGGTCATCCAAACATAGCTTCAAAGAAATTTGTCACAAGGCAGTATGATTCAATGGTTGGTACAATAAATATGAATACCAATTCTCCAAGTGATGCTGCTATTGTTGATATTAGAGGTACTGATAAAGCCATCGCTTTAACTGTAGATTGCAATGCTCGTTATATTCATGCTGATCCTTTTAACGGAACTGCAATGGCTGTTTCTGAAGCGGCTAGAAACATTGTTTGTTCTGGTGCAGAACCTTTAGCAATAACCAACTGTCTTAATTTTGGTAATCCTTACAAAGAAGAAGTTTTCTGGCAATTTGTGAACGCTATTAAAGGAATGGGAGAGGCTTGCCTAGCATTTGATACTCCTGTAACTGGTGGTAATGTTAGTTTTTACAACCAAAGTCATGATGGTGGAGCTGTATTTCCAACACCAACTATTGGTATGTTAGGATTAATGGAAGATAAGTCATTGTTTTTAGGATTGGACTTCAAAAATGAAGGTGATCTTATTTACTTAATTGGAAAGTCGGTTAATGATATAGCCTCATCGGAATATTTATATTCTTATTGCAAGGTTAAAAAATCGCCTGCTCCGTATTTTAATCTTAACGAAGAAAAAACGTTGCAACAAGCTATTTCTAAATTGAATAAATCAAAGCTTTTAAACTCAGCTCACGATTGTGCAGATGGAGGTTTATTTATCACTTTGCTTGAGTCTTCAATGGTTAAAGGACTAGGTTTTGATGTGGCAAGTGATAAGAATATTAGAAAAGACGCATTCTTATTTGGAGAAGCACAAAGTAGAGTTGTTGTTAGTGTATCTAAATCAAAACAACAAGTGTTCGAAGCGGCAATTAAAGACTTAAAGGTTGATTTTCAGAATTTAGGAAGCGTTAAAGGAAATGACTTAGTTGTTGATGGAGAAAACTTCGGGTCAGTTAGCTCGTTCAAATCAACATTCGATACTAGTTTGACAGAATTATTAGAGAAATAGCCTAAACTAAAGTTGTTTTAGGTGTTTTTTTGCTTTTTCTAAGTCCTCAGGAGTATCAATTCCAAAACTTAGTTTGTCTGTTTCAACACAATAGATACTGTAATCATTTTCTAGCCAACGCAGTTGTTCAAGAGATTCTGTTAGTTCTAAAGGCGATTGAGGTAACGCGCTTATTTGCTCTAAAACATTAGCTCGATAGGCGTAAATTCCTATATGTTGATAGTGTACCTGGGTCTCGATATTATTTCTAACAAAAGGAGCTTTTGAACGAGTAAAACACAATGCTTTATTATTCTTTGAAACAATTGCCTTAACCACATTTGGGTTTTCTAATTCGTTTTCATCTGTTAAAGGATAAATTGCGGTAACAATGTCCACTAAGGGGTTGTCAAACAGCTTAATTAGCCTATTTAATAAATCAGGATCTACAAAAGGCTCATCGCCTTGAACATTAATAATCACGTCGTAGTTGGAATAGCGTTTTAAAACCTCAGAACATCGATCTGTTCCACTTTCGTGGGATGGTGAAGTGAGTTGTACTTCGGCTCCAAATTTCTCGCAGGCAGCAACAATTCGATTATCATCGGTGGCTACTACAATTTTATTTATTGATGATTTTGATGCGTTTTCATAAACCCATTGAATCATGGGTTTACCACTTAGAGTTGCTAAAGGTTTTCCTGGAAACCGTGTAGAAGCAAATCTTGCCGGTATTACGCCTAAAACTTTCAATTATTGAGATTGTAAGTCTTTTTGTTTATTCAAATTTTCTTCAATTAGCTTAGCAACAACTTCAAAGTCATCAACACTTTCTGCAAAATTGAAATCTTCTACGTTAATCATAAGTAGCTTACCCTCGTCGTAGTTACGAACCCACTTTTCGTAGTGTAGATTAAGTTGTTCTAAATACTCTACATTAATTCCTTTTTCGTACTCTCTTCCTCTTTTTTGAATTTGTTTAACCAATGTTGGTACACCAGCTTGTAAAAAGATAAGTAAGTCTGGCGGAGTAATGAATTGCTTTAAAGAGTTAAAGATACTTTGATAGTTTTCGTAATCACGTGTATTCATTAAACCCATGTCATGAAGATTTGCAGCAAAAATGTAAGCATCTTCATAAATTGTTCTATCCTGAATAACATTAGTTTCGCCGTGAGCTATTTCTAAGGCATTTATAAAACGGTTGTTCAAGAAATAAATTTGAAGGTTGAAAGACCAACGCTTCATATCTTGATAAAAATCGTTTAGATATGGATTATTTTCAATTGGCTCATCGTGAACTTTCCATCCAAATTTCTCTGAAAGTTTAGCTGTTAATGTTGTTTTTCCAGCCCCTATATTTCCTGCTATGGCAATATGCATACTTCTCTACTGTTTAGTTTACTTAGAATTGAATCTCTTGAATAGTTCAATAATAGGGCAATTTTTCTGAAATTCCAACGTAAATGGGCATATATTATCCACAAAAATGAATTTTGGATAGTTTTGTCAAACTATTTGTCAATTGAGGGTTTAAACGGTTGGTTTAGATTAATTCGAAGGCCAAATTTTACATATAAAACATTCATTTCTCCAAATAGAAATTGGTCATTGGCTAAGACTTTTTTAGCCTCATTTACTTTTCCAGGCATGGCAACAAAAACTAATGCCAATGCAGGAACTTTAAATAAGTTCTCGATACCTAATGTTAAATTTAAGTTATAGTTGAATCGGTTAATGTTTGAGTTTTGTTGTGAACTTCTAAAAATAGTGTCGCCATAAAAAGTGGTCATGTTTTTAATATCGGCACCTATTCTAACAAAAATATTGTCTTTATTATAAACTTCTGTTACTACTCCAAGTCCGTATGTGACAACGTTTTTTTCAGTGCTGCCTAAAATATTATCGAAATCTGTCTTTTTATCAGTGAGATATAACTCTAGTTGCGGAATGAAGATAATGTTTCGTTTAGTAATAATTCCGTACGAAAAACTCCAGCCTGCAGCATCCTCGTAGGAGTTATTGACGGTCTTCAAAATGCTTCGATAAACACCTACTTCTTGAGAAAAACAAAAACTAATGCTAAGAATAAATACAGAAACAATAAAAACTCTAAACATAGAACTAAGCTATCTAAATTACAGGTCTCTTAAAATGTGATTAAGATGTTATTTGTTTGGGGAAAGCAGGTTCAGTTATAAGCTCTTTTAATTGATTTAGATGCCTGAAATTGTGCTTTACATTTAAGTTATAACAGTCAATTAATGAAAACTGTATTAATCGTGAAGCTGGTGAAGCAACTTTAATTCTTTTTAAATCTAAATTTACCGACTCTTTCATTTGATCAATGAACGTATTTTGTTGTCTTTTAAATTCATTAAATGCAGAAATTGGTAATTTAACGCCAGTAGGTTTAAACATTTTCATGGTTTTCATCTTGCTTTTCCTGTTAGGATTTACCACGCTGTTTATCATAAATTTACCCATTAAACCTAGAGAATACTTCTTTGAATTATCACTTTTTAAATGAGATTTTTTGATAATACTCCCATAAATATTAGCCATGTATAATCCATCAGATTTAAACAAATGTTGAACAATTTGGCCCGCACTCCATTTTTCTGGAATTGGCTTCCAATTAAATTGTTCATCACTAAATTTTGAAATTACTTCTTCAATTTCAGTTAAAAATGATTTGTTATCTTCAATCAGTTGACTTAAGGTGTCTTTTATGCTCATATAGGGTGTATTAAAACACTAATTTACAATAAAGCTTTAAATTTATATTAATAAGTAATGGGTTATTGTATTTTTAAAATATTGCTCGTAAAATTGTAATTGCATTCAAATATGGAAATAAAAGAGTTCAGTATTCAAATAGTTAAAAACGCTCGATACGCGATGTTGGGAAATGAAGTAAACCCCAAGAATGTATGGGTTGTAATGCATGGCTATGGCATGCTTTCTCGTTATTTCATTAGAAAATTTGAAGA
>JBLIDK010000086.1:0-5394 GCA_047632595.1 Sphingobacteriales bacterium | reverse complement strand
ATCTAAGCTGTTTTGCTCATTAATAGGCATGATTTTATCACGCTTAGCATCGTTTGCTGCATGAAGCGATAGTGCTAGATTAAATTTAACTTCATCATCGCCTAGTTTTTTAATCATTTTAGCAATACCTGCGGTTGACAAGGTGATTCGCTTTGGCGACCAATCTAAGCCTTCAGGACTCGTGATCATATGAATGCTTTGAAGCACGTTCTTGTAATTCAATAACGGCTCTCCCATGCCCATGTAAACTATATTAGTTAGGCGGTGCTGGTAATGAGACTCGGCTTGCTCAGCAATTAGAACAACTTGATCGTAAATTTCGTCTGCTTCAAGATTACGTTTTCGGTTCATATAGCCCGTTGCGCAAAACTTACAGCTTAAGCTACACCCTACTTGACTAGAAACACAGGCAGTCATTCTATCATCTGCAGGAATTAAAACTCCTTCAACTAATTCGCCATCGTAAAGCTCAAAAGAACTTTTGATAGTTTTGTCATTACTTATTTGGGATTCTTTAACCACAGCGGGCTTTAGAATAAAATGAGTTTTCAATTTTTCCCTAACTTCTAGAGATAGATTGGTCATTTCATCGAATGTTTTGGCACTTTTCTTCCAAATCCATTCGTATACCTGTTTTGCACGGAATTTCTTTTCGCCTATTTCTTCAAAATAAATTTGCATTTCTTCCTCAGAAAGGGCTCTTATGTTTTTTGCACTTTGACTCACCTTGCAAAGGTACGGGTAATCATTCAATTTTATTGGGCATAAAAAAACCCACCAGACTTAGCCTGATGGGTAGAATCAAATTAATGAGTTGAGCTAATCTACTTGATCATGAAGAAAAGAATTATTTCCTCTAATTTCTGGTTGGTTATCCTCTCCTTCGCTCAACGTTTTTCTAGACATTTCCACGCTCGACTCTGAGGAATGAGGAACATCTTCTAAATCGATGTTTCTACGCTTATACGCTGGCACATTTTCCATCTCATTTAAACCTTGAGGTGAATTAATTTTCATGCTTAAGTTTTTCAACTTACTAATTCTGTCTTCTGTAATTTTTGCATTTTCTGGAAGCTCCGTCGTTGCACTTGGCTCATCCATAATTGGTTCTTCATCCAATCTAAATATTTTTTTCTCTGTTGAGGTAGACTTCATATCATCGAAAATGCTTACTTGATTCTTTGGAGATCCAGAATTCACTGAGCGTTCAATTGGTCGCGAAATTGGCTCCGAATTTGTTTTAGAGGTGGTTTCAAACTCCTCATTAGAATCTGAATCTAAACTAACTTTTGTAGGATTTATTTTAATCTCGTCCTTCGTTTTAAATCCAGTTGCGATTAACGTAACGTTTATTGAATCACCTAAAGACTCATCAATACAATTACCCCAAATTAAGTCGGCCGACATACCTGCAGCATCTTGAATATAATCTGTAATCGTTGAAATCTCGTCCATTGTGATTTCATCCCTCCCAGAAGTTATGTTCAATAAGATGTTTTCTGCACCAATAATATCATTGTCATTCAACAATGGAGATGATAATGCCATTTCAGCAGCTTTTATTGCTCTTCCTTCACCTTCCGACGTGCCAGAACCCATTATTGCTACACCACTGTCTTTCATTACTTTTTTCACATCCTCAAAATCCACGTTGATATAACCAGTTACAGTTATTATCTCTGCGATACCTTTTGCTGCTGTGCTTAATACGCTATCTGCTTCAGAGAATGCGTTTGAAAGACTCAAGTTTCCATACAGGTCTCGAAGTTTGTCATTAGAAATAACCAACAAAGCATCTACGTGCTTTTTGAATTCCGCAATACCCTCATCAGCTTGTAGCTTTCTACGTTTTCCTTCAAAAGAAAAAGGCAAGGTTACAATACCAACAGTTAACACATCAAGCTCCTTAGCAATTTCTGCAATAACCGGACCTGCTCCAGTTCCTGTTCCACCACCCATTCCGGCAGTAACAAAAATCATTTTGGTGTTAGTTCCTAAAATTTCTTTTAGCTCTTCGGCACTTTCTAATGCCGCATTTCTTCCAACCTCTGGCATAGAACCAGCACCACGTCCTTCAGTTAAGTTTGCACCTAAGTGAATTTTGTTTGGCACAGGACTTAAATCTAACGCTTGTGCATCAGTATTTGCTACAATAAAATCTACCCCAGATATTCCTAGGTTATACATGTGGTTAACTGCGTTACTTCCGCCACCACCAACACCCAGAACTTTTATAATGGATGATTTTTCTTTAGGCATTTCAAACTTCATATTCTTCTGCTTTTATTTGGTACTTCTATTTAAATTCTACGTCGTCAATTGAATCGTTAAAAAACTCTGATCCCTTTTCTAAAAGTTTATTAATCCACTTTTGACGCTGTTTCACTTCTCTTTTCTCGTTTGTTCCAGTTTTATTTTTATACATATCAATGGTTTGCAATGATTTTATAACCAAACCAATACCCGTTGCATACATTGGGCTTTTAAGCTCATCCAATGTAGATGGTGCTAAATGTTCATTTGGAAAACCAATACGAGCATCTAAGCCACTGATATATTCAATTAACTGTGTGAGATTTCTAAGATGTGCGCCACCACCTGTTACGACGATACCACCTCTTAATTTATCTTTTACTCCACTTGTTTTAATTTCGTAACAAACATGTTCTAAAATTTCGGCCATTCTAGCTTGAATAATATCAGCCAAATTTTTCATGCTCACTTCTTTTGGTTCGCGCCCTTTTAAACCAGGAATTGTTATTATGTCCTGATCTTTTGCAAATTCAGCTAAAGCGGACCCAAACTTTACTTTTAATTGCTCCGCTTGATTACGCATTACTCCACATCCTTCTCGAATGTCTTCTGTAATAATGTTTCCGCCAAAAGGAATAACAGCAGTATGTCTAATAATACCTTCATAAAAAATGGCAATATCTGTTGTACCTCCACCAATATCTACTAGAACAACACCCTCTTCCTTTTCCTCATCAGTTAAAACCGCTTCAGCCGATGCTAAAGGTTCTAAAGTCATTGTTTCAAGTTGAAGACCACTTTTATTTACACATTTGGTGATGTTTTTTGCCGCACTAATTTGCCCAGTAATAACATGACAGTTTGCTTCCATTAAAATGGCATTCATTCCTACTGGTTCAGTAGTAATTTGAGTTCCATCCAAGGTAAATTCTTGAGGTAAAACGTGAATAATTTCCTCCCCAGGATTTACAGTTAGTTTAAAAATGTTTTCAATTAATCGATCAACATCGTATTGACTAATTTCAGTTTCATTGTTTTCTCGAGTGTAACTACCACGGTGTTGAATACTTTTTATATGCTGTCCAGCAATTCCAACAGTAACATCTTTTATTTCCACTCCTGAACGCTCTTCTGCAAGCTTAACAGCTTCCATAATTCCTTCAACAGTCTTGTCGATATTTGCAACAACCCCACGCTGAACACCAGCAGAAGGAGCTTTACCCATACCTAGAATTTCTACTTTACCGTACTCGTTTTTTCTTCCAACAAGGGCGCAAATTTTTGTTGTTCCAATATCTAGTCCAACTACTAAATGAATTTCGCTCATAGCCTTATCTTTTTGTACTAATTATTTGATTATCGTAAGTTAAATTTATTGTGTGGTATGTGTCCCAACCTACTACACCCAACACTTGCTCATAAAATATTTTTAGATCTGCTAAAGGATTTAAAAAGTCCTCTAGCGATTTAATTACCACTTTATGATTTCCTAACCGAGGAACTACGATTACCTCCCCCGAATTTTTTATATAAATCTGTTCAATTTGAGCGTTCCAAAATTTATTCTTGTCCAAAAATTTCGCTATTTCCAAAATGGCCGCCAATTGCTCTGTTTCCACAATTAACTCATCTTCACCTAAGGCTTCAATAATATTTCCTGAAAAAACTGGCAAATGTGGACTAAAATCAAGGCTTATGGGCAATTTGTACCCGTCTTCATCAATATAATAATGTCGTTCCAACTTGTTGATAATTCGCACAATTGGTAGGCGTTGTTCTATTTCAATATTCAATATTCCCTGAATAGTGTTGTATACTTTCACGCTTTTCACATAAGGATTTACAGCAATATCTTTTTCAATTTCTCGAAACTCAATTGAATTTATATGTCGAGAAACCAAGGAATCGTACTCCGTATAAATTATTCGTTCAATGTTCTTATTTGTCAAGAATGACATGCCATTAGAGTAATCAATTTGAATATTCACACCCTGGCATAGAGTGTATTTCTGCTTTGACTCAACAAAAGAAACCAAGAATATGGTAACAATTGCAACCACTACGACGCCTATTTTATGTAGTTGATTCTTTGTTAATTTCATGACAACAAGTTGTTTTTAATGGGTTCAACAATAGAATCAATGTCACCAGCACCAAGTGTTAAAATCAATTCGGGCGGGTTATTTTTTAAGAAAGCTATAGCCTCTTTTTTAGAAAAAACTTTTACTATTCCATGAGCTATTTTTGAGGCGATTAAATGCGAGTCGATCCCTTCTATTGGATTTTCCCTAGCGGGATAAATATCTAGAAGTAATACTTCGTCGGCCACACTTAAACTTTTACCAAATCCATCAGCAAAATCTCTAGTTCTGCTATATAAGTGAGGCTGAAACACCACTGTAACTTTCTTTTTTGGAAATAACTCTTTAACTGAACTTAAGCAGGCATCAATTTCATCTGGGTGATGAGCATAATCATCAATAAAAATGCAAGTTGGGTTTTTAACTACGTATTCAAAACGACGTTTTACTCCAGCAAATGAAGCAATGGCAATCTTAATTACCTCTTCTTCAATTCCTAGAAGTTGAGCTACAAAAATTGCTGCTACGGCATTTTCCACATTGTGCCTGCCACCTAAGTCAAATTGTAATCCGAAAATATTTTTTACCGGACTTACCAAATCAAATTGATAGCCACCATCTTCCACTCTCAAATTATAGGAATGAACATGCGTTTCTTCTGCTAAAGAATACCTTATATGTTTTAATCCGCTTTTAACTTTTAGCTCAGCATGATTTGAAGAAACGACCGTTCCACCTTTTGGAATTAAGTCAATAAAATCATCAAATGCATCATGAAATTCCTGTTCTGTTTTATACACATCCAAATGATCTGGAGAGGTAAAAGTTACCACTGCTAAATCAGTCTTTAACTGAAGAAAAGAACGATCGTATTCGTCTGCTTCAACTACTAGCATATTACCTTTTCCAAGCAATACATTTGAATTAAAATTGCTTACAATTCCACCTAAAAAAGCCACACAACTAAAATCAGCCGTATTTAATATATGTGCAATTATTGATGCCGTAGTGGTTTTACCATGCGTACCAGCTACAGCAATAGTGAACATATTAGAACTAA
>JBLIDK010000085.1:0-5525 GCA_047632595.1 Sphingobacteriales bacterium | reverse complement strand
ATTTGTCAGCGAAAGCGTTGAATGCTTGTACAAGGTCTGTTTTAGAAAAAGGTTGTTTGTGTTGGGGAACAAAAACTTCTTCTTCCACTTCTGCCTTTATAACTTCTTGAAGGTTATTCAAGTCTGACATGGATGGTAATTTAATGGTTGTAATACCAGTATTCTCAACTGGTTTTGATACTCTTACTACTTCCTTCAAAACCTCTTTTACCTCTTGAGTGGGCTCAACAATTGCTGGTTCTTCAGGAGCAGGTTCTACAGGCTTTTCCTCCACCACTTTTTCCTCGGATTCTTCCGAAATTTTCGGAATCGCAGTGGTTGGTACTTTTTCTGCTACCTTTTCTTTTGGTTCAGCTGCTTTGGCAATCACAACTTCTTCCTTATCCGGATAAATAGGTATAGTTTCTACTTGTGGCGCAGGTTTTTGAACCGGTTCTACTTCCTTTAACTCTGAACTAGGGTTTTTTTTTTGCTCCGGCGCAACTGTCGGTTGAAATGCTGGCAGCTTTGATAGCTGAAGCACTTTAGTAATATTACAAAGCTTAATTAGCATCAATTCTACATGCAAACGTTGATTTTGTGTGCCTTTGTAACTCACATCACACTTGTTTACTAAGTTTAGTGAGGTAATTAGAAATGAACTCGAAGCATTTTGACTTTGCTCCATATACTTTTCCTTCACTGTCTCCCCTACTTCTAATAATTTGATAGTTTCAGGCTCTTTGCAAACTAATAAATCACGCAAGTGCTTATTCAATCCCATTACAAAATGTTGTCCATCAAAGCCTTTTTCAAGCACATCATTAAACAACAACATGGCTGCTGCTACATTTTCGCTTAAAAAATGATCTACAAATTTAAAGTAGTAATCGTAATCAAGAATATTTAAGTTCTCGGCAACTTGTGAGTAGGTTAAAGAGTTTCCGCTAAAACTAACAAGCTGATCAAATATTGAAAGGGCATCACGCATAGCGCCATCAGCCTTTTGGGCAATGGTGTGCAGGGCTTCCGATTCGGCTTCAATACCTTCTTTAGTTGCAATGAATTGTAATTGCTTCCCAATATCGTTTACAGTAATTCTATTAAAATCAAAAACCTGGCAACGACTTAAAATAGTTGGTAGAATTTTGTGTTTTTCTGTTGTAGCAAGAATGAAAATCGCGTAAGCAGGTGGTTCTTCTAAAGTTTTTAGAAAGGCATTAAATGCAGACTGAGATAACATGTGAACCTCATCAATAATATATATTTTGTGCGTTCCAGACTGAGGAGGATAACGTACCTGATCAATCAACTCACGAATATCATCTACAGAGTTGTTGGAGGCACCATCTAATTCATAGATATTAAGATTTGTAGAATTTGTAAAAGACTGGCAGTTTTGGCAAGTATTGCAAGGTTCAATATCATCGGTAAGGTTAAGGCAGTTAACAGTTTTTGCGAGTATTCTAGCACAAGTAGTTTTACCTACACCTCTAGGTCCGCAAAACAAGAAAGCCTGAGCTAAATGATTGCTTTTAATAGCATTTTTTAGCGTTTTGCTAATGTGTTCTTGTCCAACAACTGTATTAAAAGTTGATGGTCTATACTTCCTCGCCGATACAATAAAACTTTCCACGGGGTAAAGTTATCAAATCAAATGAAGTTTTGATAGTACTTTAACTTGTATTTCAGTTGATTTGCTCTTGTTTATTGTAAATAAACTCGTTATCTTTGCAGCCCGCTTTTTGCGGATATAAAATCAAATTTTAAACAATAACAGCAATCATGCAAAACCAATACGAAGTCGTATTAATTTATACCCCAGTCTTATCGGCTGACCAGTTGAAAGCGGCAATTGACGAATTCAAGGGTATATTAAAGGAGCATAAAGCCAAGGTAGTTCACGACGAGAGTTGGGGAATGCGCAAGTTAGCGTACCCAATTGCTAAGAAGAGCACAGGGTTTTATTACATATGTGAATTTAAAGTAGAAGGCGGAGAGATAATCAATCCGATAGAACTAGCTTTAAAACGTGATGAACGTCTTTTACGTTTCATGACAGTTAGACTAGACAAAGATTCAATAGCTTATAGCATTAAGCGTATAGCAAAATTAAAGGACAAAGCAAAAGCAAAGCCTGTAGTTACTGAAGAAAAAGAAGAGGAAACAAAATAATGGCTGACAAGAAATTAAAATTCGTAACTCCTCCTGAAGTTCAGGACAGAAAGAAGAAATATTGCCGTTTTAAGAAAAACGGTATTAAATACATCGACTACAAGGATGAAACTTTCTTAATGAAGTTTATCAATGAGCAAGGAAAATTACTTCCTAGACGTATCACTGGTACTTCATTAAAATACCAACGTAAAGTTGCTCAAGCGGTAAAACGTGCGAGACAAGTTGGTTTACTACCTTATGTTGCAGACGGTTTAAAATAGGAGGAATATAAAATGGAAGTAATTCTTAAAGAAGATATAAAGTTTGTAGGCTACAAAAACGACATCGTTAAAGTAAAGCCTGGATTTGGTAGAAATTACCTTATTCCTCAAGGAAAAGCAATTATTGCAACTCCTTCGAACAGAAAAGTAGTAGAAGAAAATTTACGTCAAGCTGGAATGAAGCTTGCTAAGCAAAAAGAAGATGCAGGAGCATTACTTAAAACTCTAGAGGGATTAACTCTTAAAGTTGGAGCTAAAGTAGGTGAAAGCGGAAAGATATTTGGTGCAGTTACCAATATCCAAATTGCTGAAGCTCTTTCTAAAGCAGGTCATGAAGTTGACAGACGTAAAATTGATATAAAGGATGCAATTAAAACTATAGGTGAATACACAGCAACTATAGACTTGCACAAAGAAGTGAAGGCTAATATTACTTTTGAAGTAATAGCAGAGTAAAATAGCTCACTCAACAATTTAAAAAACCCTTATCGTTTATTCGGTAAGGGTTTTTTTGTACCCGCTATATCCAAGTGCAGATTGACATTTTATAGAACTTCATGCTGGTTTGGCAACATAGATGTTCTTAATGCATTTTGGATTTGCTTTAAAAGCAAAATGCATTAACAAGAAATTCATTTAACTAAACAACTAATTGCCAATTAATAAGCTCGCCATAAAGTTTTTCTAGTTCGTTTTTCAAACAAACAGAAAACTATAATATGTCGAGCTGTAAAATTTTGGAACAAATGCAGATTGATATTTTATAGAACTTCAGTTTTGCTTGCCAAAAGTAGAAGTTCTTAATGGCAATCGGATTTGTGTTTCTATATTCCTTCGCTGCAGATCTTGAATATGAAACACTATAAAATGTCAATCTGTTTTTGAGTTAGATTCGTATAAGTTTTAATCCTCAACCACAAATGGCATACTTAATGAACTTTCTTTTCCTTTAATTACAAGCCAATAAACACCATTTCCAATTCTTTGAGGAATTTGTATTTCAGCTGTAATTCCGAAATGTTCATTATTATAAAAAACCTGACCTAAAGCGTTAACTATGGTCAAAGTGTAAAAGCCTTCTAGTTGTGGTATAATTTTTAATTTACCAGTTGTTCTTATTGGGTTCGGATAAACGTAATGCTTCACAACTTTTGAAGCTACGTATCGAACACTTGTTGGTTTCGTTCGCCTTTTATGATAATAAGTTGTTTTCCACATATACCCATCATCATTAACAACTTGATTGTTTTCCGTTTTAATTAACCCTTGTTCTCCGAAATAAGTTGTATCACTAAAATATCCCGTATAGAACATAGAACTATCTATTATTGCTAAATCATGAATTCCAGATGATTTACTGCCATCCAAGGTGTAAAAGTCCAAAAATTCACCATTTTCATTCATTAATACTGAATAACCGCGTGGAAAATTTGTTTTGGTTGCACTTGAATCTAAAATAAAAAAAGTATTACCATAATTTCCTCCAAAAACTACGGCATTTAAAGGCGCAATGGCAATAAACTTAATTCCTATTGAGGCACTTGTATTAAAATCAAGTCCAGATAAATAAATTAAACTATCAGCACTATTAATTTTGGTGATATAGCAACGTTTATCGGAACCAGATGAATTAATTGTATCAGAATCAATTATTATTTGACCAAAATAATCTCCGCCCACTATTAAATTATTTTCATTATCAATAATCATGCTATGAACCTCATTAAAATTATTACTTAATCCAACTTTAAACCATTGAAAGTTCAATACACTATCAAACTTCATAAATATGGAATTCTCACTATCTGTTATTATCGTGGTATCTATAATAGAAAACCCTTCTGTTCGCCCCCCAACGTATATATTATTCAAATTATCAATGACTAACTTATTTATTTGATCATATTTTTCGCTCCCTATATTTTTTCCACGAATTAATTTAAAGTCATTATCAACTTGTAGTATTATCATGTCGGCATCAATATCTGTAGGAGGTATCGGCCTTACATTCTTAAACAAACTGTCATCATACCTAAATTCATCAAAAAACACCCCTCCTATGTAGAAATCACCATTACTAGCTTCTTTTATAGAACGTAACTGAACCCAATCATTACTTCTAATTATTTTTTCTTGAATTATTTGTCCTATTGAATTAAATTTCAAAATAAAAGTAGATATACTATCATTTGACGGATAAAATTTGTCGGCAACTCTTAAGGTATCACCAGTGTACAATCCTATTACAACGGTATTGCCATTATTATCAATTAAAACATCTTCCATTCTTAAGTAGTCATTACTTGAAAAAGATAATGCAAATTTTAATTCTCCGTTTAAAGTGTTTGCTACTAAAAAACCGTCTTGGTCATTTAAAAATGTTAAAATTTGACCATTTGTTTTAGCCTCAGATTTATAAAATCCGATCATTGATGTCTGATTAAATTCTTTTGATATAGCAATATTTTGACCTTGGACGTCAGCTTCAGCACTAATCGTTTTTAGAAAGGACTGAGAATATGTTGATAGAGATGTAGAAAGTATTATTAATGGTAGTAAATATTTCATTTTTCTGTTTTAATATACCAGTGCATTCATAGAATGCACTGGTATATATTGCTAAAATGGTAAAGATTCTAAATCTAAAGGTGTAAAAGAGATTTTCTTTACTGCATTTCCTTCATCATCAAGAACATCTTCTATAAAAAATTCCTTTACAAACATTCTAATTCCTGTTTGAGGAACATTCATTAAATATACTGGATAATTTAAATTACTTATGTCACGTCCCGTTAGTTGTTTAAATGCTGTTGGTTTGGTAATACCAAATGCCACACATTCCAAACAATCGCTTCTTAGTGTTTGACCTGCTACATCACTATTGCAATAGCCATTATCTCTTATATACCCGTCACAATCATAACAATAAAAATAGTATTTGTCATTCGGTAGTACTTTTAAACATCCAAATTGTCGATAAACTAAAGGTTCTCCTTGTGGAGGCTGAGCTTGTACATTTTGAAAAATCCCAGCAATAAAGATAAAAATCAGTGGCAAAAATATGTTTTTCATTTTCGTAATTATTTTGTAAAAAAAAAATAATTACTG
>JBLIDK010000084.1:0-5607 GCA_047632595.1 Sphingobacteriales bacterium | reverse complement strand
AGGACCAATTGACATTTTATATATTCCAGGTTGGGTTTCAAATATTGATATGATGTGGACTGAGCCAAGGCTTTCCGCCTTTTTAACTAGGCTTTCCTTGTTCTCTAGACTGATAATTTTCGATAAAAGGGGCACAGGACTTTCAGATCGTTCAGATAAGTATTCTACTATGGAAGAGCGAATGGACGATATCAATGCAGTTTTGGATGCTACAAATTCAGAAAAGGCATTTTTATTTAGTCATTCAGAAGGAGGATCAGTTAGTCTTTTATTTTCTTTAAATTATTCTCAAAGAACCTTAGGAGTAATTGGTTTTGGAATATTTGCAAAACGGAGATATTCAAAAGATTACCCTTGGGCTCCTAAAGATAAAGAACGTGAAGTTTCTAATAAATTAATTGAAGACAATTGGGCACATGGGAATCTTGATGGGCTTAGATCTTTAGTTCCATCATTAGCACATGATAATAGCTTTATGGATTGGCTGGCTATTTATTTGCGTTCTGGCGCAAGCCCGAAAGCTGCATTAATTTTGCATAAGCAGTGTACACAAATTGATGTGACTGGGATTTTGGGCTCAATTAAAGTTCCAGCGCTTCTTCTGTTTAGAAAAGATGAAATAGAAATTCTTGTTGAAGAAGGCAGATATCTAGCAGAGCGTATTCCTAATTCTAAACTTGTTGAATTTCGGGGTAATGATCATCTTTTCTGGACAGGTGAAACATATCCAATTTTAGCAGAAATAGAAGAATTTGTTACAGGAATACGTCCAAACAAATCAGAATTTCAAAGTGAAAAGCAAAAGAGCAACAAAACAGGTATAGATCTAGAAACTATAATGTCTGAAAATTTCTTATACAATTTAAAAATTGAAGAATTTGCCAAATTATGTGGCCGCAGTTTATCAGCGTTTAAAAGAGATTTTAAAAACACATTTGATACGACACCTTCTAGGTGGATAAAGTCCAAACGTCTTGAACATGCTAGAGTACTTCTTAGCGAAAGTAATTTAAACATAAACCAAATCTGTTATGATTGCGGTTATATAAATTCATCACATTTTATAAAATCTTTTAAAGCAAAATATAACATTCCTCCTCATAAGTATAGATCTGATAACATTAGAACATAATTTGTAATTTGGACGTTTTAGAATGTTTTTTGAACTTTTCTGAAAGTTCTGTGTATTTGGTTTTAGTGAACTTTGCGGTATTCATTTAAACCATATTCATTTAAACAAATACTACATTATGAAAACTAAATTAGCATTTACATTAATTATGATTTTAGGATTAGTACTTACTAGTTGTAAAGCACAAGTTGACTTAATCAATGACGAATTTCCTGAAGCGAAGCAAGAAGTTATGGAAACTTTTGGAGCCATTGCACAAAGTATAAAAGATGGAGATTTAGATACACTAATTGCTTTCCATGCCTATGGGCCTAAATTCACCGAATTTAAAAACGGCGAGCCAAGAAATGGTAGCGAAGCTAACGAAACTCATGAACGCAATGTTTTTGGTTCGGTAACCGAAGTTGTAAAATTCGATGCTAAAGACTTACAAATAGCCGTATATGGTGATGTTGCCAATCTAACTTTTCACTCAGATTTTCACTTAAAATTTGGTGAAGATTTAATAATTGTAAATGATCAAATCACCTTACTTTTTGTTAAAACCAATGACGGTTGGAAAATGGTTCATGAACACCATTCTCCTCTTAAGAATTAAAAAGCTGAGTAAGCTAAATTTTTAAAAACATTAATATAAAAGCTAGAGTTTCTTTAAGTAGGTTCTAGCTTTTATGTCATACGTTCAAAATTCATTAAACACAAATATGGTCCGAAAGTAATGGGGAAAATAATTAATATTCTAACGGTAATTTTTTTAGCAAATTCAATGGCTTGTAGCAATAGTCAAAATACTAAGCTAAACGCTGAATCTAATTCAGTTGTAGTTATTTCGTATAAAAATATTGAGTTTAAATCACAAGAAGCAACACTTAGAGGAAGGCTTTATTTACCTGATGACAAATCGGAAAAAAGACCAGTTGTTATAATGGCACACGGTTTTACTACAACCATCAATGGGATGACAGCAGATAAATATGCGGAAAAATTTCATGAAGCAGGCTTTGCGGTACTATTATACGACCATCAAAATTTTGGTATTAGTGATGGTGAGCCACGTCAAGAAATTAATTTTTGGGTGCAATCAAGGGGTTATATCGATGGTATCGGTTTTGTGCATACGCAACCAGAGATTGATACAACTAGAATAGCTATTTGGGGTGCTAGTTTAAGTTCTCGTGAGGCATTTCTGGCTGGAACTATTGATAATAGAGTTAAAGCTGTTATTACTATGATTCCTGCTTTTGGGGAAGAAATCCCCAAAAAAGATAAAGATGGAAGTTTATATGCTTTTGCAAAAGAAACTCTTTTAATTGACGATATAATGAGTTTGCCACATACAACGACTGAACAAATGCCTATAGTTTCCAAAGACCAAAAAGGAACACCTTCTGCATTAACAGATTTAACGGCATATAATTGGTTTACTGAATATGGTGGTCGGTTTGGTACCAATTGGAAAAATGTAGTTTCATTTTCAAATATCGAAGCTCCTGATGATTTCAACCTTGTTCAATTTGCAGACCAATTAAAGGCTCCAATACTAATGGTTGTTGCAACCAATGATGAAATGAATGGTGCTAATCCAAAAGTGACACAATATGTATATAATAACATCACACAACCAAAAGAATGGGTTGATATTGATGGAGGGCATTTCGGACTATTATATTATCCAAGTCCCCTATTTGATAAATCGAGTAAAGCACAAATCGATTTTCTTAATAAATATTTGAAATAATATAACGTGTTACAACAATGTATAAAAGCCATTAAAACGGTTCTTATACCGACCGTTGTAACACATTAAACCAAACATAATAGAATGATTGAAAAGCGAAATAATTCAATAGAAATCAACAAAGAAGAGTTTCGAAAAATCGGACATCAATTAATAGATGATATTTCTGAGTTCCTTTCAAGCATTGATAAAAAACCTGTTACTGTAAAAGAAAGTCCAAGTCAATTACAAAGTATATTGGGAAACACTTCCTTGCCAGAAAAAGGAATACCCGCAACCGAACTAATTTCTAGAGCAACGGACTTATTACTTAACCATTCATTATTTAATGGACACCCTAAATTCTTAGGCTATATCACTTCATCTGCTGCCCCAATTGGAGCCTTAGCCGATTTATTAGCAGCATCTATAAATCCTAATGTTGGAGCGCATATTTTAAGTCCTATGGCTACTGAAATTGAGAAACAAACTGTTCGATGGCTGGCTGAGTTTATTGGTGTTTCACCTAACTACGGAGGAATTTTAGTCAGCGGAGGAAATATGGCAAATTTTACAGCATTTTTAGCAGCTAGAACAGCTAAAGCACCTAAAAATATAAAAGAAGATGGACTCTCAAATATATCTCAAAAGCTAACTATTTATTGTTCTAAAACCACACACACTTGGATTGACAAAGCAGCTATACTATTTGGTTTAGGCACAAAATCTATTCGCTGGATTCAAACCGATTCTTCAAATAAAATGAACAATAAAGTACTAGAAGAAACAATTAAAGAAGATATAGAAAATAGTTTTAAGCCAATAATGGTTATAGGTACTGCTGGTGATGTTAGTACTGGAGTGGTTGATAATTTGAAAGGCATTTCAACTATTTGTAAAGATTATGATTTATGGTTTCACATCGATGGAGCTTATGGTGTTCCAGCTACAGTTATTCCAAAATACAAAAACCTATTTGATGGTCTTTCAGAAGCTGATTCTATTGCTCTTGACCCGCATAAATGGTTATATAGTCCACTTGAAGCGGGTTGTACTTTGGTTAAAAATCCTCAACACTTAATAGATACCTATAGTTCACATCCAGAATATTATAATTTTAGCAAAGATGAAAACGAAATTGCTCAAAATTTTTATGAATATGGATTTCAAAACTCACGTGGTTTTAGAGCTTTAAAGGTTTGGCTATCATTACAACAAATAGGTCGAAGTGGTTATGAAAAACTAATTGGTGAAGACATTGAACTCTCAGAAATATTATTTGACTTAGCTAAAAAAAATCCTGAATTAGAGGCAGTTTCTCAAAATTTAAGTATTACTACTTTTAGATATATTCCATTCAATTGCAAAGAAAGTAACGATTATCTAAATAAACTAAATGAAGAATTATTGAATGAATTACAAACTGGTGGTGAGTTATTTTTATCAAATGCCATTGTAAATGAAATGTATTGTTTAAGAGCTTGTGTTGTCAATTTTAGGACTTCAAAAAAAGACATTGAAGAAATAATTGATATAATAATTAGAGTAGGAAAAGAAACGCATTTAAAATTATTGAAAGCAAAAGTTTAATGGATGAAAAATCTAAAATAATTAGAACTTGGAAAGGTTGGACCACAATAGAAAATGCAACTATTTATGAAGATATGCTTATAAATGAGGTTTTTCCAACTGTAAAAAAGAATGGAGTCGATGGCTTGGAAAAAGTTAGTATATCAACAAAGAAAGTTAATGATGAAGTGGAATTTTTTCTAGTGCTCCAATTTGACTCATTAAAATCAGTGAAGAAGTTTGCTGGAGAAAATTATGAAATGGCCTATATACCTGACAACGCAAAACGTGTATTGAAAAGATATGACAAGAAAGCTGAACATTATAAACTAAAAGGAGAATTAATACTATAATCACTAAAAGAATAACGTGTTACAACAACGTGTATAAAACATAGCTAATAAGTGCCAAAACCAAAGTTTGTTGATTATTTGCAAAGAACGCCAAATTTTTAAATTTGGTTATATTTAGTAAAGAAAATTAAAAATAAAATTAAAAATTCGGCTCTGTGTTAATCCGAAAAGTTAGCGTCTTTTTACACGCTAGGTTTCATACACAAAACCGTTGGCGTGCATAATGCCTACAAAGAAAATTTAGTGTTTATCTAAAATATTTATAGTTTCAATTCAACGTTTTTAAGCAGGTTTGTGGGATAAAAAAATCTGTCGTATAAATTAAAATCTTAACTACTTTCATACATTTTACCTTAGAACTTTTCAGCTTCAAATCAACATTTTGAGCGGGTTTGTGAAATAAAAAAATCTGTCGTATCAATTAAGATCTTAACTACCTTCATACATTTTACCTTAGAGCTTTCCAGCTTCAAATCAACATTTTGAGCGGGTTTGTGAAATAAAAAAATCTGTCGTATAAATTAAGATCTTAACTACCTTCATACATTTTACCTTAGAGCTTTCCAGCTTCAATTCAACATTTTTGAGCGGGTTGGTGAAATAAAAAAATCTGTCGTATCAATTAAGATATTAACTACCTTCATACATTTTACCTTAGAGCTTTTCAGCTTCAAATAAACATTTTTGAGTAACTGACTGAATATTACGACACGCCAACAATGTATACCCTACATAAGGGTTTTTGAGAATGTCGGAAGTTTTCAACTAAAAAAAACTGTATCTTTATTCTGAATAATTTCCTTCCAATCTCCCTTACGAAGGTTATACGAACCCGT
>JBLIDK010000083.1:0-5758 GCA_047632595.1 Sphingobacteriales bacterium | reverse complement strand
GATAAGGCTTGTTATTGAAGGAGATGGTCCAATTGCAGGCATTCCCAATCAAAATAGTGAACAATTCAAGTTGTTTCCAAATCCTGTAAAAGACCTTTTAAACTTTTCAAAAATAGTAGCAGAACTTGAAATTTATAATAGCCTAGGCCAATTGGTCATTCAAGAAAAATTTACTTCAAAAGTAAATGTCAACTCATTGGAAACAGGCCTTTATTTTGTAAAAGGTATAACTGAAGAGGATCAATTGATTTCTTCTACCTTTATTAAAAGGTAATGTCTCATTTGAAAAGCTACATTTACTTATCTATTATATTGGTTGTTATTGTATTTCTGCAATGGCAATGTAGCGGCAATCAAGATTCCTCAGCGGTTTATTATCAAAACCACCACGACACTGTAGATTACGTAGGCATGGAAACGTGTATTAAGTGCCATAGCGATGTGCACAATACCTTTATTGAAACAGGTATGGGGCAATCGATGGATGTGGCTAGCAGAGATAAAAGTTCAGCTGAATTTACCAATCACCCTGCTGTTTACGATAGTTTCTCCAATTTTTATTACAAGCCTTTTTGGGATAAGGAATTATTGAAAATAAAGGAATATCGTTTAAATGGAAGAGATACTATTCACAGTAGAATTGAACAAGTAGACTACATAATTGGCTCAGGACAACACACCAATTCCCACTTGATGGAAGTGAATGGTTACCTCTATCAAATGCCCATAACTTTTTACACTCAAAATAAGTTATGGGATTTACCTCCGGGATTCGAGAATGGTAAAAACACACGATTTAGTCGTACGATAAAATCTCAATGTCTTACTTGCCATAATAGTTTCCCTACTCCAATTGTTGGCTCAGAAAACAAGTATGCCTCTATCCCAAAAGGAATAGATTGCGAACGTTGTCATGGCCCTGGAGAGCTGCATGTAGCAAACAAAATGCAGGGAATATCAGTTGATACGTCTAAACTTATTGATTTCTCGATTGTAAACCCTAAAAAACTGCCCTATAAGCTTCAAACAGATATTTGTCAGCGTTGCCATTTACAAGGAAATACTGTTCTTACTGAGGGTAAAACCTTTTATGACTTTAGGCCAGGAATGAATTTAGAAGACTTTATGACCGTATTTATTCCAAGATATAAAAACAACGATGATTTTATTATGGCTTCACATGCAGATAGAATTAAAGCAAGTAAGTGTTTTATAGTTAGCGAAGAGCAAAGTATTCAAGTTCAACGGCGAAAGTATGAAAATGCCACTTTTGAAAGTGAAACAGTTAGTTCATTGACTTGCATTTCGTGCCATAACCCTCATAAAAGTGTTAAAGTTACAGCAAGTACCCAATTCAATAATGCTTGTATTTCTTGTCATGAAGACCCTGCTTTAAAAAGAAAAAATTCACTATTGGTTTCATGTACAGAAAGTGAAGAAAAGCGAATGTTGGTAAGCAACAACTGCGTGTCATGCCACATGCCAAAATCTTCGGCACTTGATATACCACATGTATCCATTACAGATCATAAAATTCAAATCCCCGGAAGGGAAAAAACCCAAAGCAATAAAGAAGCATTTGTAGGCTTAGAAGCCATCAATAATAAAAATGTAAGCAATGAATTAATGCTTCAAGCTTATTTAAATCAATATGAAGAATTTGAACAAAATCCAATTTTTCTAGACTCTGCCGCCTATTATTTATCACTTATAAAAGAATCACCAATAAAAACTAGAGAACAAGTCCGACTTTATTTTTTCAAAGCGGAATATCAGAAACTTATAGCTTTAGAAAAAGATATAGAAAAACTAAAAGGCGAAAGTTGGACCTACTACCGACTTGGGGAAGCCTATTACCAAGGTGGAAAGTTTTCTCAAGCGAAAAAATGGTTGACAAAGGCAGTAGCAGTGAAAAAATACAATTTAAAATTTCAGAATAAATTAGGAACGACCTTGGTTCAGTTAAATGAATTTCAGCATGCAAAAAAGGTCTTTGAGTTTATTTATTCTGAAAATCCGCTTTTTGATCAGGCAATAAACAACTTGGGATACCTGGCTCTACTAGAACGACGATATGCAGAAGCAAAAACGTACTTTAACAAAGCCATTGACTTAGACCCTGATTATGCTCTAGCCTACTTTAATTTATGTACCGTATTTATGCAGCAAAATCAATTGAAAAATGCAATTTCGGTATTGGACACACTTTTGCTTCATCAACCAAGTAATAATGAAGCTAAACAATTAAGAAAAAGACTTATCGCTCAAAGCAGTTAATTATGTTAAGAAGATTCAGAAAAATATTAACAGTAGTTCTTATTGTATTAACGGCTGTATTCGCTATTGTTTGTTATAATTTTTATCAAACTTTTTGGATTAAAAACATTGATGTAACAGAGCCCGTTTATATAGAGATTTATCCAGAAAATAGTTACCGAGATGTAGTTCAACAACTAGCGGTAAAAGGAGTGTTAGAAAACAAGAACACCTTCGATTGGGCTGCACGAGTAATGAACTACACCAATGCCGTTAAGCCGGGTCGATATGCGCTTAAAAGCAGTATTTCAAACAAACAGCTAATAGCAAAACTACGTAGTGGAAATCAAGATCCGGTAAGAATAACATTCAATAATCTTCGTAAAATAGACGATTTAGCTGGGGCCATATCCAAGCAATTAGTATTTGACTCATTAACCATTCTTAATTTACTTCAAAGTGATAGTGTTGCTCATTCATATGGCTTTAATAAGGAAACCTTCTTGTGCATGTTTGTTCCTAATACTTATGAGTTTTATTGGACAACAAGTGCTCCTGATTTTATTAGTAAAATGAAAAAAGAATACGATGTTTTTTGGAATAAAGATCGTTTGGCAAAAGCCCAAAAACTGAATTTGAATCCAATTGAAGTAAGCATTTTAGCCTCAATAGTTGATTTAGAAACGGCAAAAGACGATGAAATGCCTCGAATTGCTGGCTTATATTGGAATAGATTAGATCAAGGAAGAAAATTAGAGGCAGACCCAACCGTTGTGTTTTCTGTAGGTGATTTTAATATTAAACGAGTACTTAATATTCATTTACGAAAAGACAGTCCGTATAACACCTACAAAAACAATGGACTACCACCTGGCCCAATTTATTTGCCAAGCGTACAAGCAATTAACGCTGTATTAAACAAAGAAGATCATGACTATTTGTTTATGTGCGCTAAAGATGACTTTAGTGGCTATCATGCCTTTGCAGAGTCTTTTTCTGAGCATAAGCAAAATGCAAATAAGTTCAGAAAAGCATTGAATGATAGGAAAATCATGAAATAAAAAAAGAGGCATTCCCTTAAGGAAATAACCTCTTCAATAATTATTCAACCATGAATACTTATTATTAGTTTATTACTAATTTACCTGATTTTATTACAGTATTACTTAAGTCTTTAATGGTATAGACATACATTCCTTTGGCTTGTTGACTAAAATCATATGTTACGGTTCCTGTTTCTGAAACAGTATAGTCATTTACCAAATGACCTAAATAATTTGTGAAGGCCACTCTGACTACATCATTTTTGCTAAGACTATAGTTAATATTTATAATATTTTTTGTTGGATTGGGATAGGGATCGGAAATTTGGGTAATAGTGGCTAGTTCACTATCTACCTCAGCTATTATAGTTTTACAATTAGGGTCACAATTTGGCACTAAACAACCACAGTTATCCGTTTTAATGGCTAATACGTATTGAGGACCAATACGCTCTTCCTTCTCATTAAACTCAAGCCAATGCCCACCAATTAAAAATCCTTTGTCTGAAGTTTCAGATAATACAAGACCTATACGAGAAATGTTTTCAGTATCCCCCAAATCTCTCTCCCACACAATTTCTCCTTCTTGATTTATCTTTAATAATTTAAGAATTTGATTCTCAGTTGCAAAATTTCGATCCGAATTCATGTTTACCATAAATACCATTTCATTGGAATTTTTAACTAAAACCATATCGTACAAATACGTTCTATACATATCTTCAAAATACGTATTAAAAGATATTTTAGTACCCATAGAATCCAATATTAGTAAGCCAAACCGATCACTTCTAAGACCCAGGCTATCTACATTAAACCTATGACCAAAAACCACACCTATTGCAATGTTGCCGTTATCCAGTTCCACAATAGATTCAGCAGTTTCTTCTGAATCTTTATATTCTTCTAAATCCATGGTTTTTTCCCAGATAATATTGCCTTCGAAATCCAGCTTTGCAAAGCACATATCCCAATCACCATCTTCTCTATCAAAAGTACGACCTGAAACTAAAAAACCCCCAGTTTTTGTTTTGGACACAGACATAAACACATCTGTTTTGACCCCACCAAAATTTAGTTCCCTGCGCCATAATTCATTCCCGCCAAAATCAAAACTAATAATCACAGCATTGTTAGGTATTTTTATAGAACCAACTACCTGAAAGGTTTTATCAGACCTAATTAAATCATATAAAAATAGTCGATCTGACTTAGGATCAATAAATATATCATAATCCAAATTGCCCTCTAAATCATATTGTTTTATTGCTCCGCCAAAAACGTCACAATCCTTATTGTACATTTCCAATATTTTATTATCGAAAGCGAGTACGCCACTCGTACCTTCTTGTTCACAGGTATTATGTGCTAAATTCTTTTGAATTATGCCCAATCCATTTAAAAAAGTAGTACGAGTATTATAACCACCTTGCGTTGGATGAAAATTATTAGCAATGATATATTGGCCATTCTCACCTTCTGTTACCGCAAAACTTTGGGAGGATATGTCAAGCTCAGCCATAAATCGATCCTGGGCTGTAATAGAAAAAATTATAAGGCACAGAATACTAGTAAGTATGAATCTGAAATACATTTAAATATTTTTATAATTACTAATATACAGTTTTATTGATTAGTGAAAAAGGTTTCAATTTTAAGAAACAAAAAAAGAGGCATTCCCTTACGGAAATAACCTCTTCAATAATTATTCAGCCATGAATAATGTCTTTAATTTTTTGTGCTAAGAACTTAGCAACATCCACCACCATCGTAATAATTGGTGCTTTCAGTTATATAGATGTACTCATTATTTAGAGCTTTCAAATTATTTGCAGTCTTATCACACACAGCTATAGGTTGGTTTTGCATTAAAACATGTCCACCATGGTCATCAAAATATTCTTCATTACCATAATACGTGGCTGTTCTACCTGTAAACACACAAGGTCCGTCTTTTGGCATTGGGTCTTTGATAGCACAAACTTCAACACTTTCAATAAAAATGTTTTCATCTGTATCGTATAAGTTTGGACTTAAAACTCTGTAAGGACGCTTAGCACGCACCTCAACAGTTCCAAACCCAACCTCAGTGATCATATCAATGTACTCTTGCATTGGCAAAGCACCAGATAAGCAAAGAGCTCTTAATCTTTCGTCGTTTTCTAAATTCTCAGGCATCTTTTGCTCACAAGTAGGATCAGAAAGAACTAATCTTCCACCAGGCTTTAACACTCTGTAAATTTCCTTTAATGCAATTACTAAATCTGCTTTTGTAAAGATATTGAACAAGCAGTTTTGAGCTGCAACGTCAATTGATGAGTCTTCAACTGGCAAAGACAAAGCCGTTCCTTTTGCTAAGGTTACAAATTCCTTTTTAAACCAAGGGTTTTGTTTTTCTGCTTCTTCTAAGTTTTCAGCACAAACATCAATCATTTCATCAACAATATCAACACCTACTA
>JBLIDK010000082.1:0-5810 GCA_047632595.1 Sphingobacteriales bacterium | reverse complement strand
TTTAGTACGTGGGAAAGATTATTTGGTGGTGGGTAAAAGTAATGGAATTGATTTTTTTAATAGGAGAGGGGCCAAAATAAGTTCAACACAGCTTTCAAAAGGTGAATTGAACAAAGACTTAAATTTTCTTAAAGGTAATACCAAGGAGAATTCATTTTATACTACGACTAACAATTTAGGAGAGATAGTTATTCTTAGTTTAGGCTCTAAACTAAGAGTAGAAAATTACGGATCGTGGAGCAAAAACCACAAATTTATTGGGGATGATTTGCTTGGAAATGGCCGACTAAATTACGTTTTTTTAGATGGTGATAAATTATTTTTGTTTGACTATCAGGGAGGAGTGATTTTTTCTTTTAAATTTATAGCCCCTGTGAATGGAAATGTTTTTCTTCATAGGCTTCCGGGTGGTAGAAATACAATTGGTGTTAATGCAATTCTTGAAGATCAAATTTATCTATTTACCACCGATGGGAATCTTTATCCGGGATTTCCATTAAAAGGAAGCACGCCTTTTAGCATCGGAGATTTAGGTATATCAAATTCTGTTAACTTAGTGGTCGGCAGCCAAGATAATTACTTGTACTTTTATCGCTTGAATTAATAACAAAAATAAAAAGCGTGAAATTTAAAAGTTTTTTAGTCCTATTGTTTGTTGTACTATCACTTAATATCAAAGCCCAATACTTTTTAGGAGTTGGGGGCAGTAGTTATGGTGGAACACATCTAGTTCATTACAATCCTGCTTTGGTTGCAGACAGTAGACAAATTGCAGATGTGAATATTTTCTCCTTAGGTGTTTTTGCTTCAAACAATCATTTATCTCTTAATGCAAAAAATGGGCAGATATCAGAAAATTTAAGAGAAGAGCCACGCTATGCTTACTTTAATTTGGATGTTAGAGGGCCAGCAGCATTATATTCATTCACAGCAAAAACCCCAACTAAGCAATTTTCTTTATTAACTGTGGGATTTGATACTAGATTTCGAACGGGTTTTTCAATTACTGGAATGAATGTAAATACAGCGAGATTACTTTGGAACGGTATAGCTGAAGAAACATTACAAAACATAAATTATTTAGATGCCGATTTTAACCTGGGAGCCATGGCTTGGCGTGAAACAGGATTTACTGTTGCTACAACAATATTAAACACCAAGCAACATGTTGTTAATTTTGGAGCGCATATAAAGTTTTTAACAGGTTATGATGCCTTATATATTACTAGTGAAAATGCTAGGTATCGTGCTTTAAATGATGATTCTCTCTTTGTTTTTGATTTGGAGTTTGATTATGGTTATGCTGATGACAACTTTCAAAGTTTTGACAATGGAGATGAATCGATTGTTAATTCTGGAAAAGGCACGGCTTTTGATATAGGAATTGTATATGAAAATAGAAAGGATATTTATAGAATGGGTTATCGAAAACGTATGGACGAAACTCAGAATAAATATCAATACAGAGCAGGAATAGCTCTTTTAGATGCTGGTAAAATAAATTATAAGTCTCCCAGAACAAAAACATTTACCTATTCTGGGCAGAGTATAGTAACCAGAAAAGAAATTGACAGTTTAGAAGGACCAGATGATTGGGACGCCTTAGCTAAGAGTAAATTTGCACCAGATTCTAGAGGGAGTGAATTTTCTATGTCGTTACCAACGCATTTAAATATTCATTTCGATTATAAAATAACTGGGCCTTTTTATTTGAATTGCAATTATTTGGCTTCAGTTGGTGGAGCAAAAGCTATAGCTGTAAAGCAGGGAAGTTTTTTTACAGCGACACCTCGATATGAAACTAGAAAATTTGAGGCAGCAATTCCGTTTTCAATTATTAACCAAGATAGAGCAAATATTGGATTTTTAATTCGATGGCGATTTTTCACTCTTGGTTCTGATGATTTTACTGATGTCGTGTTTAATGACATTGATACATTTAATTTTTACTTTGGATTTAGAATTCCGATTTATAGAAATTAATAAATTATTTGTAAATTTAATTCCAAGCCTGATTTTGGAGACTTTTAGCTATTAACGCACACTATATGAATATACAATCGTCCTTATTGGCAATGTTTACTACTATAATTTTATTAAGTAGTTGTGCCCCAGATACAGACTCGCTTTTAAAACCAAAATTTAGCACTAATTATTTAGTGCCTCTAGCATTTGGGACATTAGATGTTTATGACATAGTTGAAAATGACTCTGTAATAGTAATCACTGCTGATCAGTCTTTGAGTATAATTGAAGACAGGCCATTGTTTGAACTGAAGTTAGATTCATTGGTGTCTTTAGACAGTGTTCGTTTTACAATCAATTCGGGTTTTAGCAAAATTTCATTAAACTCAGTAGTTAGAGGTATTGAATATTCTTTAGGTGAAGCAGTGTCAAACTCACCAACTGCAGCTACTTATAATTCTCAGCATGGTACCACTCCTTATTTTTATCTAGGAGTTGCAACTGAAACTGAAACACCTGATAGACTAATAAATATTGGGAATATAGACAGTGTTGTTTTTGCAACAGGTCAATTAATTGTAAGTGCTATTTCGGCAATGGATATAGATGTAGCAACACCTGAATTAAGATTTTATGACAAGGGTGGAGTTAAACTATTGTCTAGCTTT
This sequence comes from Sphingobacteriales bacterium, assembly GCA_047632595.1. Lineage (GTDB taxonomy): Bacteria > Bacteroidota > Bacteroidia > Sphingobacteriales > Sphingobacteriaceae > JBLIDK01. Next base: position 3,177 of record JBLIDK010000082.1, on the reverse strand, counting down.
CCTTTAACGGCATTAGCAGTTATGGGCACTGCAGTTGATACAATAGCTCTAAATGGAGCGCTTCTTCATGGTGACGTGGTTGCAAGGATTGCCTTTACTTCTGCTCCGGTTGCAAGTGCAGGTGCAGCAGCTGATACCTCACAATCGTTAAACTATACATTCATGTTTAGAGAGCTAATACCTCAAAGTGGTCAATTTGAAATTCCTACCCAAACTGTTGAAACAAACTTTTCAGGAGGTGTAGTGGGTTTACTTCCGGACATACGATTAGCGGATATGACCTTTATTGATGGAAGAATTAATGTTAAAATGAATAACAATTTCGACTTTAAAATAAATTCTGTTTTAAACATTCCTTCAATAATCAATGGAGCATCTATCTTAGGGTATAATCAAGATGGGAGATCAAACTCTTCAAGAGACGTAGCTTTAGCAGGAAATAGAATTGATTTTACAGGTCCTAATAGTGACACAGTAAATTTGTTCTATGGAACAGCTATCGTTACGATTCCAACAAATACAGCAAGAGTGCCTTACAATAAAGTTGGAACTTCACTAGACATTGAGTTTTCATTTAAATCTCCAGAACTTGATAGAGCGAAAGGGAATTTTGGTACTCGAACAATAAGCGGAGTAGAAGTAAATGAAGTTTTTAATGCTCTAATTTACGAACGTATAAAAGGTGGAGACATTGAGTTCGAAACAGCTCAAGTTCAATTTAAAATAACTAGTACGGCTGGTCTTAACGGAAGTCTTGATTATGAATCAAAATCAAAAAATGGAGTAAATGGGAACGAAGTAGTTTTAAACCCTACTCCTAAGCAGGTTATTCTACCAGCACTAGAAAATCCTTTACGAAACAATCCAGCAAATGACGATGGGAAATTAGACCAAAATAATTCAAATGTTCTAGAGTACATTTCAAATACACCAATAACTTTTGAATCGGATTATACATTCATAATGAATCCAAATAATGATCCAAATGACTTAGAGCAATTTTTATATCCATCAAGCTCTATTACTGGGAACATGATTTTCAATGTGCCAATTGCTGTCAAGTTTAATGATTTTACTTTTTCTGATACTATCAATGCCGATTTAACTGCATTGCCAAGTGGTGATTCTTCAATCACAAGTGATTTTGGTGAATTTAAATTTAAAAGAGGGATTTTAACATTTCGCTTTATAAATGGTTTTGGATATGACTTTAAGTTTAGAATAGTTTCAGTTGATGAAGGAGGAAATCAATTAGATACTTTAATAAATGCTGAAACCAATGGCTTTGTTATGGCTGCTGAACTTGATGAAAATGATAAAGTTTCCAAGAATATAAAAACGGAGGTTCAATTTGTGGTAAATGAGGAAGAATATGAGTTGCTGACGCAAACAAAAAAATTCTATGTTGATATCATTTTAGATAATGATACTTATAAACGGCATATCAAAATCTACTCAGGGTATGAAATTGATATAAGGATAATACTCGATGCGAGTTTCGATATTCAGGTAGACACAAATTTATAATAAGTAGAAAATAGAAAAGTATAACCATGAAAATATTAGCAATACTATCTTTACTTGTTGTAATAGGATTCAGTTCGAGCGTAAAGGCTCAAACATTTAGCCATTACCATATCAATACTTTATACGATGCAATTGATAACCCACAGCGGGGTTATTTTGAGTACAGATGTAAAAAAGTAGCAACTAACTTATTTATTCCAAACTTTGATGTAAACACCCGTTTAATGGGTCAATCTAATAAGCTGTTTCAAGGAATTTTATTTAGTGAAAACCTAAATGATATTAAGTTAGATAACAATAGAAAGAGAACCAATCAACTGGTTATAGATAACTCAATTAATATTTTCACTCTTAAAATTTTATTGAATAAAGAAGATCAATCAGAATTCTTCTTTAATGTTGGAACACAGATTTCAGGGAGAGTTCAATTTAAAAATGATGTGTTAAACGTTTTAACTTTTGGAAATGGAACTTTTAGAGGTGAAACTTTAAATGGATTCTTTAATACCAACTCTGATGCTACAGCCTATGCGAAAGCAACGATTGGTTACAGACGAAATTTTAGTGACAGAGTTTCTGGTGGAGTGAGTCTTAGTATATTAAATGGAGCAGTTAACCGTTCGCTTTTAATTAAAAATTCTAGTTTTAGAACAGAAGAAACAACCAACGGTGCGGATATTACTATGAAGCTTCAAGGTGAACTTAGAAGTTCTGAGGCACTAGATTCTTTTGATGAGAATCAAATTATTTCAAATTTCACCTCTTTTCAAAACTCAGGTTACGAAGTTGATTTAGGGGTAAACTATGATATCAATGAAAAATTAAGAGCTTCAGCTGCTTTTAAAGATTTTGGACAAATTTTCTGGAACAATGAAAGTTATGTTTACACCATCGACAAGGAAATTACTTTTAAAGGGATTAGTTTATCCACCTCAGAGGATGTGATAAAATCCCTAACGGATAGTTTCGAACAATTTATTAGTGACACATTAAAAGGGTCATATATAACTAATGTTCCAGCAAAAGCTCAGGTTTCTATTTACCAACAAGTTTTTAGAAAAAGTGGCGTTGGCCTAATTATTTCAAAGCCTATTTATTCTGCTGACATGGATATTGTTGCAAATGCAGACTTAAGAATTTTAGGCCCATTACATACAATCTTTACTTTAGGCTATAACACTTCTAGTTACACTAATCTTGGAGCAGGACTTCTTTATAAAGGTCGTTTTTTAGAGTTTTTTTTAGGGTCTGAGCAATTACTAAATGTGGCGTTTTTAAGCCAACGACTTGCTTCTGAAGGTACTTATACAGGTCCAACTTACTCTTTCGGAGCTGATGTAAACTTTGGTTTTGCTATTCGCGTGGGACGTTGTAGTAAGAAAGTTAAAGGTCAGGAACAAGAGGAGCTAACTACAGTTTATAAAGATACTGATGGTGATGGTGTTTTGGATAACGTAGATAGATGTCCAAATAACCCTGGCTCAATTGATAGAGCTGGTTGCCCTTACTTAGATAGTGACAATGACGGAATAATTGATTTAGTTGACGATTGTCCTTACGAGGCAGGAACTGTTGAATCAAACGGTTGTCCAAACAACGATTTTGATAGAGACGGAGTCTTAAACAGAGATGACGAATGTCCAAATGAAG
>JBLIDK010000081.1:0-5956 GCA_047632595.1 Sphingobacteriales bacterium | reverse complement strand
TAATGACGCTTCAGTGCCATCTACCAAAGTGAAATCGTTAGCAGCATTGTTTAATGAAGCACTACTACCAACTGACAAGCTTGGCAAGTACCCACTGTTTAATACAGCTGCGTTATTCTCACTTTGCTGATTCGTATTTTTAGCAATTAAGATGTCGTAGTTATTCTCTAATGCTATTTCTAAGGCTTTATCAGCACTTAAAACTTCTTGCGAGAATAAATTAGCTACTCCTAAAACGAAAGCTACTAGTAAAATTGATTTAGGCTTCATTCTTTTCATTTTGTAATTCTTTGTACGCTCGTTCAACTTCTTCTGCTGATGGTCTTTTTCCTTCCCAAAACCAATATGCATAAATCTTAATTTGATTTCCTAAAGACAACATCATTGGAAGCATAAATAAGGTTAGCACTGTTGCAATACCAATACCGTAGGCTATAGAAATTGCCATTGGTATCAAAAATTGCGCTTGCAAGCTTTTTTCAAATATTAAAGGAGATAATCCAGCAATGGTAGTTATTGATGTAAGAAAAATAGCTCTAAATCGAGAACGACCTGCCAATATTAAACTTTCATTAAAAGTATTTCCATCTTTCATGTAGGAATTGAATTTACCAATTAAAACAAGCCCATCATTTACTAGAATTCCAATTAAGGCTATAATCCCTAAGAAGGAGAGAATATTTATTGGGAAACCATGAATATAATGTCCCCAACCAACACCAATTAAACTAAAAGGTATCATTACCAATAACAACAACGGCTGACTGAATGACCTAAAAGTAAAGGCAATTACAATATAGATTAGTAAAAGAATAATTGGACCCACTTTGGCCGCAGAACTCGTAGTTTTTGAAGCTTCTCTATTTTGTCCTTCAAAAGAAGCTTGCACTGTAGGATGTCTTTCAAGAATTTTCTTTAATTCAGTACTCTTCAATCCACCTAAAATATCTGAAGCACTTTCTTTAGGGTTCACTAAGTCGGCTTCTACTTTTATTTCCCGTTTTCCATTTAGGTGGTTTATTGAAATCTCTCCTCTTTCAATAGAAAAGTCAGCAATTTCTCGTAAAGGAACTCGCTGCCCTTGAGAATTGACAATCCTCATATTCTCAAGATCTGAAATAGAAGAACGACCCTTTAGGTCATACCTTACCCAAACCTTAATCTCATCTTGCCCACGTTGAAAACGCTGTGCTTGTAGACCAAAGAAACCACTTCTAACTTGCGCAATTACTTGATTCAACGTAAAGCCTAGTAAGTAGCCTTTTTCTTTAAGAGTTATAGAGATTTCCTTTATTCCACTAGGGTCATTATCGTCAATGTCTCTTAATTTACTATTTGTTTTTAATACTTGTTTTAGTTCATCTTTGGCAGATTTAAGCTCTTTTATGTTGTTTCCAAGCAAGGCTATAGAAACTGGTCGCCCTCCAAAATTTGTACCTGAATTATATAGTACACTTTCTGCTAATGGCACATCGCCCACTCGTTTATTAATTTCAGCTGCAATTTCTGATGCAGGAAATTCTCTTTGTTCACCAGGCAAAAGGTTAATTACCAGTGAACCAGAAGCTGTTCCAGGTCCTACATTTTTAATAATATTTATTATTGCCTCTTGTCCCTCGTTAACCTTCGAATTAAACTCTTTTCCAACTTCAAAAGCTACTTGCTCTATACTAGTTATAATGCTATCTGTAGTTTTAGGATTAACACCTTGAGGCATTTTCAAGTTGACATTAATTACATCACTGGCGATTACTGGAAAGAATGTTCCTTTAATAATACCACCTCTTAATGCACCAATGGTGATTATAAAAGCAGAAAATATAAGTGCAAATCCAAAAAACTTGTATCGAATTACAAAGCGTAAAGCCGGTTGATAAATTACATCTCTCAAGTAAACCATGAATTGGTCTGCATACTTATTAAACCAATAGGTTTTCTGGCCTTTTGTTAAAGCTTTTGAATGAGCAACATGAGCTGGAAGAATTACTAAAGCCTCAACTAATGAGATTAATAATGTTAGAAAAACTATAACTGTGACTTCTCCAAAAAACTCACCAACTCTTCCGTCTAAAAAGAAAAAAGTACTAAAGGCAATTAAGGTGGTTAAAATCGCAGAAACTATAGCTGGCAAAACTTCTAAAGTTCCATCAATAGCTGCTTGCACCGGAGTTTTTCCTTTTTGGAAATGATGGTAAATATTCTCTGCAATAACAATCCCATCATCAACCAAAATTCCAATTACAATTATCATCCCAAAAAGTGATAGAACGTTGATGGTGATGTTAAAATATTGAGCCAACATGAACATCCCAAAAAATGAAATGGGTATTCCAAAAGCTACCCAAAATGCTAACCTTGGCTTTAAGAAAATTGATAGTAAAAGAAGCACTAACAAAATTCCTTGTGCTCCATTTCTTAATAGTAGTTTGGTTCTATCTCTAATTGTTATGCTTGAGTCTCTTGTAACTTGTAAATTGACATTAAAATTGGTCGAATTAAATTCCTCAATGTATTTTACAACGGCATTTGAAGCGAAAATCAAATCTTCATTATTAGTAGTTTCTACTTTAACATTTATAGCTGATTCGCCATTAAAATAAGATCGATTTGGGTTTTCACTCCACGCATCCTCTAAAACAGCAACATCATTTAACCTTACAGTATTTCCAGAAGCATCGGCTCTAATTATTATTTGTGACAATTCATCTGCAAAATAATTTCGATTGCTAACTCTAATAAGATAATCTTCAGCCTCCGTTTTTATTGTTCCACCAGTTACAAGAATATTGTTTTGAGAAACAGCATTCGCAACATCGCTAAACGTTAAGTTGTATGCCAAAAGCTTGGCTTCATTAACAGAAACACTTATTTCTTCATCAGGGAAACCGGAAATACTAACTTGAGACAAGCCCTCTACGTTCCGTAAATCATTTTCAATGTTTCGTGCAATCTCTTTTAATGATTTTAGAGAAACGCCGGTGCCAGTTACCACAAAATTAATTGCCTGTGTAAGGTTTTCTCGTTTGCTGACTACCGGAGGTTCCATTCCACTTGGAAATGAGGGTACTTTATCTACTGCATTCTTTACATCGGCTAAAACAACATCAATATCAAAGCCTTTTTGTACTTCAACAGTAATAGATGCAGAATTTTCATTTGAGGATGAAGTGAATCTATCGATACCAACAAGTCCTCTAATGTTGTCTTCAATTTTTAACACAACCCCTTCTTCCATTTCTTGTGGAGAAGCTCCTGGATAGGTAAGGTTAATGTTTATAATGTTCGGTTTGGTAAGTGGGAAAAAGCTTGATTTAAGCGAATTCATTCCTAAATACCCTAAAATAACGATACCAATAATGAGCACCCAGCCCACCACTTCATACCTAATAAAATGCTCAATAATTTTTTTCACGTTGGTCGTTTATTCTGTTATTACTTTCATCCCTTCAAATGCTCCAGGTATAGATTTAGTAATTAATTTTTGTCCGTTTTCTAAACCCTTAACTATTGCTTTTGATTCTCCAAAAAACATAGGCTTTACACTAACTAAGGCTAACTGGTTGTCCTTTGCGATATAAACTTTGTTATCAGATTGTATCAGAGATCTATCTATTTCAATAGCATTACTTATTTTACTTGCTTTTATCGATGCCTCTAAGAACAAGCCTTCTTCTAAGCCATCGCCCGCAACTGATACAAAAACTTTTACAGTTTGATTCTGACTATCTATCTTGTCATTAATTCGAATTACTTTACCGTTCCAGGTTTTAGAATTACCATTTGTGGCTTTAACTTTAACAGATTTACCTATTTGAAGTTGATCAATTAGGTTATTGCTCACTCCTAATTCCAATTCAAATTGAGTAGGATTGATGAACTCGCCTAATTTCTGCCCAGGTCTTATTACAGAACCAGGATTCACTAAGGCTTCTGTTAATGTTCCATTAAACGGTGCTTTGATTGTATATTTTGATAGAGTTAACTCCGTATTTTTTACCGAATAATAACTTGAGTAAACGTTTCTACCTGAAATAAAGAGTTTCTCTTGCTTATTGCTCACTTCTGGCAAAGCTTGTAGCGTTTTTCTTAGGTCTATGTTCTTAACGTAAGTTTCCCACTTCTCGAAAGATGCTGGATAGTCCAACTTTAGGTCTGCTAATAATGAGATCATTAAATTTTGGAAAGTACTTTTCTGTGAAATTAAATTTGCTTGAAAATCCTCAGAATTTATATCAATTACAGTCTCCCCTTTATTAAACGACACCCCTGATTTAAAGGAATGTGTTCCTTTTTCCATTATACCCTGAACTTCAGCAAACAATTCAAGTCTATCCACTGCTAACAAGGTACCAGTAGCACTTAAAGAATATTCAACATCCCCTAGTTTTACATTTTGAGTAAAAACTCGAGTAGTTTTGAACTCATTATCCTTTGCTTTGGGCTTATTTTTCTTAGCCATAAAATTAGAAATTAAAACACTCCCAATCAGTATCGCTATCCCTGATCCTATAATTATCGCTTTTCTCATTATTAAACTTTTTCTACTTTATTACTTACAAATATTAGCTTGAATTTTCTTAAAAACTTCAATGGTGATTTTTTTTTCTTCTTGCGAAATTCCTTCTTGAAGTTTATCAATTAGTCCTTGTACAAAAGGAACTGTTTTTTGTAAAACTTTTTCTCCCGCCTCAGTGAGGTGTATGTAATTTATTCGTTTATCCTCTTTCGACGACACTCGTTTAACCAGTTCTCTTTTTTCAATAACATCTAACAATCTTTTTAATGATGACTTATTTCGTTCGGTTACTATAGAAAGGTCATTTTGCATTTGCGGACCGTGGGTATTAAGAATCATTAATACCAGCCATTGCTTTCGGCTTAAATTAAAGCCAAAAACCTTCATTTCTGATGAAAAATAGATGTCCACCAACTTTGTAGTCTTCCCCATCCAAGGAATTACAGAATCATTAAAAATAGGTGGGGCCGAGGCACATTTAGTTAGCACGTTGCAAACTTACAATTATTAGTTGCATGTGCAACTATTTGACACTACTTTCCTAGTACTTTATTTGTTACAATTAATAAACCGCATTAAGGTCTACATAACAACCTCTTTTAATATGCTTTACACTAAATACTAAGGAATACGGTTGGGGAGTTGATTTCAATGCAAAAGCTAGTAGACAAGCTGAATTTGATGGTACCAACAATGCCAACTCAAGAAGCTGTAGAGCAATTTACTATTTCAATTGGTAATGACATGGTATTAAGAATGGCGTGGGATGACACAATGGTTGAAGTTCCAATGACTAAAATTTAACCTCAAAAAAAAATATTATTTTGAAAGCCCTCTTCTATCCATCCCGACGCTCCTTCGTTGGTCGGGACACTCAGAGTGACGGTTTTTTATTGAAACGTTGAACCATCATTTAAAGGTCTACCTAAGTTTTTTCCACCCAGACGGGCTCTTCCACGTCATGAAGGCTGGAACTTACATTCAGTTTGCAGATTGAGAGCCTTCGAAGTTTTTATTTACCGGTCTGTGACTGGCTTGAGTAAAATGCTAAATTCTATGCAATTTGCTCAAGCACCACTAAAAAATCTGCAAAACGAGTTACCCTACTGCTAAAGCTTAAGCAAGTTGGGTGCTTTTATTAAAAATTGTAGCTCACCTTAAGGTAGATTTCTCTCTTCGTTGCACTTTGTTCGAAATGACGGACTAAGGTTAAGGTTGTAACTTTAGAATGACGAGATCGCCACCCCTGTCGAGTTGCAATTTTGGGTGTCTAATACTGAATAAAATAATATTAAGCACAAAAAAAGGGGAAGCTTTTGGCCTCCCCTTTTTAAATAAACTAAGTGTGTAGTTTTATTTTTTTACTTGATCAACAACAGCTTTGAAAGCTTCAGGGTTGTTCATAGCTAAATCAGCTAAAACCTTACGGTTTAATTCGAT
>JBLIDK010000080.1:0-6351 GCA_047632595.1 Sphingobacteriales bacterium | reverse complement strand
TTTTATAACTCCTATCTCCCTGAAATTGCTCACCCCAACGAGCATGATAAATTAAGTGCCAAAGGATTCTCAAAGGGTTATATAGGAAGTGTTTTACTATTAATTGCTTCTCTAATTCTTGTTCTAAAACCCGAAATATTTGGTATCACGGATGGTTCTTTACCAGCTAGAATTAGCTTTGTAATGGTCGGACTTTGGTGGTCTGGTTTTTCTCAAATAACTTTAAACAGACTTCCAGATCCTATAGAAAAGAAAAAATTTACCAAAAAAGTCCTCTTTAATGGCTACAAAGAGCTGAATAAGGTCTGGAAACAAGTAAAAGCGATTCCTAACTTAAAACGCTACTTAATTGGTTTTTTCTTTTGGAGTTTGAGTGTTCAAACCATTATGAATATCGCTTCCATTTTTGGAACTAAAGAGTTGAATTTAGAAAGCGGACAATTAATAACTACTATTTTAATCATCCAACTAATCGCAGTTGCAGGAGCTTATTTCTTTTCATGGTTAAGTAAAAACAAAGGCAACAAGTTTTCATTATCTACCTCATTAATAATTTGGGTAGGAATTACCATTGGCGCTTATTTTGTTTACACTGCCATGCATTTTTACGTCTTAGCGGTTGTTGTTGGTTTTGTGATGGGTGGAGTGCAATCTATGTCTAGAAGTACTTACTCTAAACTTATGCCCAAAACAAAAGACACGGCCTCATTTTTTAGCTTTTATGACGTAACTGAAAAGGTGAGTATTGTTATTGGAACTTTCTCATTTGGCTTTATAGAAGAAATTACTGGTACAATGCGTAACAGTATTTTGCTATTTGGTGCATTCTTTTTAATAGGTTTGCTGATATTATCAACAGTTAAAATGAAATTTAGTCGCACGTAATTATGGATGTTGAGATTTTTATACCCTGTTTTATAGATCAGATTTACCCAGAAACGGGAATGAATATGGTTAAAGTACTAGAAAAAGCAGGGTGCAAGGTACATTATAACAAAAGCCAAACATGTTGTGCTCAGCCCGCCTACAACGCTGGTTTTTGGGACGAGGCAAGGGAAGTAGCCACCAAATTTATTAAAGATTTTAAAGGAGATCGACCCATAATTACTCCTTCTGGCTCTTGTGCAGGAATGGTAAAAGGGCAATATGGAAAACTCTTTCATAATTCTAGTCTGCATAACCAGTGCAAGAACACGCAAGAACGCATGTATGAGCTAAGTGATTTTCTTGTAAACGTTTTAGAGTTTACAGACTTTGACGCCACTTTAAATGCCAAAGTAGCCTACCATGATGCTTGTGGTGCTTTGCGCGAATACGGCATCAAACAAGAGCCAAGAACCTTACTTAAAAAGGTAAAAGGGTTGGAGTTGGTAGATTTAAAATATGAGGAGACTTGTTGTGGCTTTGGCGGAACATTTTCCGTAAAATTTAACGACATCTCTACAGCTATGGCCGAGCAAAAAGTAGAGAATGCACTAGATGCAGGTGCAGAATACATTGTTTCTACTGATGCCTCTTGCCTAATGCACATGTATGGGTACGTGAAAAAGAATAAACTTCCGTTAAAGTTTTTGCATATCGCTGATGTGTTGGTGGGGTAGTGTTGTTTTAACTTAAGAAATAAATTTTTCCACCATCCTTTCTTTTTAATACCTTTGCATCACAAATTTTAACTCTTTTTGTATTAGAGCCTATGCGAATTGTATTATTTTTATTCCTTTTTATAGCTGTTTTTGCAACTTCTTGCCAAAACAACCAATCAACAAAAGTTTCTTCTGAAGAACAAGTAAGTGACACGGCAACAATTGTAGCTGGTGATCCACAGTTAGTTTTGCTTTCTAAATCTATTAATGAAGCCCCAACTGATGTAAATCGCTACATCAATCGTGCCGATTACTACGTAGAAACAAAGAACTACGACTTAGCCTTTGCGGATTTAGAAATTGCCTTCTACTTAGACTCAATGAATGCTAATTACTATTTATCCTTGGCAGACTTATACCTAGCAGTTAACCAAAATATAGAAGCTCGTAAAATTTTGGAATTAAATATTGAACGTAATCCAAAATTTGCAAAGTCGTATATTAAAATAGGGGAGTTGTACTACATCAATAAACAATATAAAGAAGCCTTTAAGTTTATTAACGATGGATTACAAATTGATAAGTTTTCAGCAAAAGGTTACCTTTTAAAAGGAATGTGTTATAAAGAATTAGCCGATACGACTAGGGCAATATCAAGTTTTCAAACGGCCATTGAACAAGATCCAGAATATCTAGATGCTTATATGCAATTAGGTAAAATTTACATGGCTCAAAACGATAATCTTGCCTTGCAATATTTTAAAAGTGCATCACGAATTGAAGACGGCAATGGGGAAGGAACTTTTGCAATAGGTGAGTATTATTTTTCATTAGGATTATTTTCAAAAAGTTTAGAAGTTTTCAAAACGCTTACCAGCTACGACTCTTCAAATTATAGAGCTCAATTTAATTTAGGTTTAAGCTATTTTAGTTTGAATCACATGGATTCGGCACTGAGATCTTTTGAGAATGCTATTCTAACAAAACCCAACTACGTTGCAGCTTATTACATGAAAGGTTTAGCATACGAAGAGAAGGAGCAATACAACGAGGCATTACAAGAATTTACAACTGCTAATGAGCTTGATAATTCATACCGTTTAGCTCGAGTAGGTATTCAACGCGTTCAACAAAAATTAAAATGATAAATATTACATTTCCAGACGGAACCGTAAAACCTTTTGAAAAAGGTACAACGGTTTTAGATATTGCAATGAGTATTAGCGAAGGCTTAGCCCGAATGGCACTTGCTGGTGGAATAAATGATAAAGTAGTAGACCTTTCTACGCCGGTAATGGAAGATTCAGAAGTTAGGATTCTTACTTGGCGTGATGACGAAGGAAAAGAAACGTTCTGGCATTCCTCTGCACATATCATGGCAGAGGCGTTAGAATCATTATATCCTGGAATTAAGTTAGGTATAGGCCCTGCAATTGACAAAGGCTATTATTACGACATTGACTTTAATGGACATGATTTTAGCGCTGATGATTTCCCGAAAGTGGAGAAGAAAATGAAGGAAATTGCCAAATCAAAGGTGGTTTTTGAACGTTCTGAAGTTTCTAAGAAGGATGCAATAGCTTATTTTAAAGAAAAAGGCGATGAGTATAAGTTAGAGTTAATTGATGGTCTTGAAGATGGGCAAATCACATTCTACAAGCAAGGAAATTTTACGGATTTATGTCGTGGACCTCACGTACCAAACTCTTCACAAATTAAGGCAGTTAAGTTACTTAATGTTGCAGGAGCTTATTGGAGAGGAAACGAAAACAACAAGCAATTAACTCGTATTTACGGTATTACTTTTCCAAAAGCTAGTGAGCTTGAAGAGTACATGACTCTTCTAGAAGAAGCCAAAAAACGCGATCATAGAAAATTAGGTAAGGAATTAGACTTATTTCATTTTTCTGAAAAAGTAGGGCAGGGTTTGCCACTTTGGTTGCCAAAAGGAGCTGCTTTGAGATCTAGATTAGAAGATTTCTTGAAAAAAGCGCAACGTGCCGCAGGATATGAGCAGGTTATTTCTCCGCACATTGGTAGCAAGGCTTTGTATGAAACATCAGGTCACTATGCTAAGTATGGTGCCGATTCATTTCAGCCAATAAAAACCCCAAATGAAGGGGAGGAGTTCTTGTTGAAACCAATGAATTGCCCACATCATTGTGAAATGTACAATGCACGTCCAAGGTCTTACAAGGATTTGCCTATTCGTTTTGCAGAATTTGGAACGGTTTATCGCTACGAGCAAAGTGGAGAATTACATGGTTTAACTAGAGTTAGAGGCTTTACTCAAGATGATGCCCACTTGTTTTGTCGACCAGACCAATTGAAGGAAGAATTTAAATCAGTAATTGATTTAGTCTTATATATTTTCAAGGCATTAGATTTTGAAGAATTTGAAGCACAAATATCTTTAAGAGATAAAGAAACTCCTGAAAAATATATTGGCAGCGATGATAATTGGGAAAAAGCAGAAGCTGCAATTATTGAAGCAACAGGAGAAAAGGATTTAAAGACTGTAATTGAATATGGCGAAGCAGCTTTTTATGGCCCTAAGTTAGATTTCATGGTGAAAGATGCTTTGGGTAGAAAGTGGCAATTAGGGACGATACAAGTGGATTACAACCTTCCTGAGCGCTTTGATTTGACTTATGTTGGTAGTGATAATGAAAAGCACCGACCAGTAATGATTCACCGTGCACCATTTGGAAGTATGGAACGATTTGTTGCTATTTTAATTGAACATTGTGCTGGAGATTTTCCATTATGGTTGGCTCCAACGCAGGTAAGTATTTTACCATTAAGCGAAAAGTACAATGATTATGCAAAAAAACTTTCAAAACAGCTTGAAAATTGCGATATTCGCACCCTCTTTGACGATAGAGATGAGAAAATAGGCAAGAAAATTAGAGATGCCGAGGTAAATAAGACACCATATATGCTCATCATTGGAGAAAAAGAGATAGAATCAAACAGTGTTTCTATACGAAAGCATAAGTCTGGAGATATAGGAACAATGCAGGTTGATGAGTTTATTAACCATGTGCATGATGAAGTTTTGAAACTAAAATAAGGAGGATTAAACAGATACAATTTGGCTAAGCAAAGAAAAAGGTTACAACCGCAAAAAGACGTTATAAGTTTTAGAAAAAACGATGAAATACGTGCTCGAGAAGTTCGAGTAGTGGGTGAAGGAGTAGAAGGCGAAGTAATGGCTCTCTCTAAAGCACTTGAAGTAGCTGACGAAGCTGATTTGGATTTGGTAGAAATATCCCCTAATGCAAAACCACCTGTTTGTAAGATAATAGACTATAGTAAGTTTATTTACGAGAAGAAAAAGAAGCTTAAAGAAATTAAAGCCAATACCACCAAAACGGTGATAAAGGAAATACGATTCGGGCCAAACACCGATGACCATGATTTCGATTTTAAATTAAAGCATGCAAGAGGCTTTCTGAAAGAAGGTTCAAAGGTGAGAGCCTATGTTCACTTTAGAGGAAGAGCAATTGTTTATAAAGATAAGGGACAGATTTTATTATTAAGGTTTGCCCAGGCACTTGAAGAAGAAGGAAAAGTAGAGATGATGCCGAAAATGGAGGGTAAAAGAATGTATCTTTTATTAGCTCCGAAATCAACTAAGTAAAATTAGCCCTCGGGCTTAAATAACAAAATAGAAATGCCAAAGGTTAAAACCAACTCAAGCGGTAAGAAAAGATTAAAACTTACTGCTTCTGGTAAAATTAAAAGAAAGCACGCGTTCAAAAGTCACATTTTGACCAAAAAAACGACGAAGCAAAAACGTAATCTTACGCATAGTGGTCTTGTTAGTAAAGCTGACATGCCCAATATGAAGAGATTATTAGGAATTGGAAAATAAATTAGTTAACCAGAGCTTGAGCAAAAAAGTTTCCAAGAGGAACGCTTAAGATCGAAAACAGAAAGTATGCCACGTTCAGTAAACGCAGTTGCAGCAAAGCAACGTAGAAAGAAAATTATAAAAGCAGCCAAAGGATACTTTGGTCGTAGAAAAAATGTCCATACCGTAGCTAAAAATGCGGTTGAAAAAGGACTAACTTACGCTTACCGCGATAGAAAAGTTAAGAAAAGAACATTCAGAGGTCTTTGGATTCAACGTATTAACGCTGGAGCAAGATTACACGGAATGAGCTATTCTGAATTCATTGGTGGTGTTCACAAGCATGGAATCGAATTAAACCGTAAGGTTTTAGCTGATTTAGCTATGAACAACCCTGAAGCTTTCAAAGCTGTTGTTGATCAAGTAAAAAAATAAAACTACACACTTAGTTTATTTAAAAAGGGGAGGCCAAATGCTTCCCCTTTTTTTGTGCCTTATATTTTTTTATTCAGTATTAGACACCCAAAATTGCAACTCGACAGTGGTGGCGACCTCGTCATTCTAAAGTTACAACCTTAACCTTAGTCCGTCATTTCGAATGTAGTGCAACGAAGAGAGAAATCTACCTTAAGGTGAGCTACAATTTTTAATAAAAGCACCCAACTAACTTAAGCTTTAGTAGTAGGGTAACTCGTTTTGCGGCTTTTTTTTAGCGGTGCTTAAGCTAATTACTAAAGTTTATGCATTTTCCCCCAAACTCGCTCGCCATTGCATCGCGTGTGAGTTTGGAAGATGTTCTAAAATAATCTTTTACTTAAGCCAGTCACAGACCGGTAAATAAAAACTTCGAAGGCTCTCAATCTGCAAACTGAATGTAAGTTCCAGCCTTCATGACGTGGAAGAGCCCGTCTG
>JBLIDK010000079.1:0-6403 GCA_047632595.1 Sphingobacteriales bacterium | reverse complement strand
TGAATTTTAGCTAAAAAATCATTATTAATTTGTGCAATGTCATTCAATAATTCTTGTAGTAATAAACTCGAAATTCCGTGGTCTTCGTTCGGGTCTAATAAATATGCTAAAAAGGAACTAACATTTGGTTCATTGATTGAACCATCATTAGAAGATAAAATTCTGAAAATGTTCATTGATATTTCTAAAGTTTAATTTGAGGTCTAATTTGTGCCAACGATCCGGCTAAGAAACGGGCGGATTTTGGAACATGTATCTATCTGCCCAGTACCGAGTTATGTTATGTTTAAAATGCTTCATTTTATATCGTCTGCCCGCATGTTTTCTTAGCTTTTGTTGGCAGTAGTACTTTTCATATCCACTTTTAAATGTTACCAAAACCATTCTTTCGGACTAAGGTCTTGTTTTGTATACTTTAATTGTAGCGTGTCTTTTAATTGGATACCTGTAATTGTTAGTATGTTGTTGTCCAACTTATAAATACCCTCCAAGACGGTCAGAGAGTCTATAATATCAGGGGCATCACCTATACCTCCTTTGTTAATGTATATTGATATTGAATCGTTCGTGGCATTTAAATTCAAAATAAAAGCATCAGTTTGATTATTGAATCTTCTAAGGATATTCCATCTGCCTTGTTTTTCGATGTACAGATCTTTGTAATAAAGACTATCGTTGATTGGACTATAATCCATTTTGTTTTGTTTCATCTCTACCAATGTGTATGAGCCTATGAGTTTTTCATATTTTATTCGATAATCTGACTTTAAAAACTCATTTTTAATTTTCATAACACTTATAAAAACAGCCAATCCAATGATAATCCATCTGCACAATTTAATAAAGCGTAACGCCTGACCAGTTAAACTTACTTTACGTGAAAACTCAAGTGATTTTATAAAATGAATTATTTTTTCTTTTTGGCTAAATATTATATAGATGTTACAAGCCAATAATATTGTAGCTGCAGGAAATGTTAGGCCTCCTATTTTAAAAAATAAATTAAGGATAAACACTTGTGCAGTAACTGGGAGTAAGACGATGGATGCTAAATAGTATGTTCTCCGGTTGAGTAACATTATTCCGGGTATAAATTCCATAATACCAGCAAATAATTCCTGCCATCTATTTTTTCCAAAAAAATACCACGCCAATTCAAATTCGGAAACGTCAACTAACCTTGTATCAAGAGCAAAAAGCTGGTAATCAAAAAAATCTCCGAGCAATTTTGGTACGCCATAAAATATCATAAATAGCCCTAGAAAATATCTCTGTGTTCCAATATTCAAGTAATCAATTTCTACGAGATTGTTCTTTTTCCTGAGGTGGAATTGAACAGAAAAACAGAACAAGAAAGAAACAAGAAATGAAATTCCTATAGCAGAAAGAATTACAATTTCATTTTCCATTCCGAGTGTCCCAAATAAGATGTAAACGGAAAATAAAAGAATCACGAAACTGCTTATTGTAGTTCCGATGTTTTGTTCTGTCTTTGATAAGTGCATAAATGTTTTCGTTTTATTTCGCAGTGACATATTACTGCTAACGTTATGCTAAACTGCGTTTCAATGCCTTTTAGGTTTTGTTAGCTTTAGTTTAATTATCTTATTCTGATAACTTCCATTGAATTCGCACGATTGAATATCGGTGAAAGTAACTTTGTACTCCATTTTTCCATGAAATTTATTTTTTATTGAAAGAATAATATCTCCGTTTCTGTTTTCTTGAATCTTATACTTGTATACATTACATTCATCAATGTAGGATCTTGTCGTAATTGATTCCCCTGTGTACCTTGATTCATTAAATTCAATTTGATTATTTTCTATAACTTTCATGTCTATGTATCCTTTGACCTTCAATTGATCTAATGTTGTAAAACAAGCGACATTACTATTTAAAATAAGAGTGTCAATAATTTTGAAATCATCTTTATTTGTAAAAATTACCCAATTATTGGACTCCAGCAATTGTTTGGTGCTATCAGCAGAAATGAAATCTGTTTGTGAATAGCTCGAATTAATGAAACCAATGCAGAATATGAAGTAAAATATGTATCTCATCTAATTGAATCTAACGTTATTGTGTAAGCAAAGTTGCGTGGTTTAATAAAACACAAACCAAGAAAAGCCGCAAATATTTTCGTAAGTAGAGAAGAATTAGCAATAAATTATACACTGTTGTGGCTAGTTTTTAATTCTAATTATTTTTCTAATCCTATTATTTATTATTTCTGATAAGTTCCAATTGTACAGTTTAGGATCTGTTGTACTGTAGAATACAACAACTACAGCATCAAGGTCTTTGTAATATTTGGCAAAACTCTGATAACCAGGAACCCAGCCAGAATGTTCATACTCATATATGGAAGCATATATTTCTTGTTCTTCTTTTTCAAATACAGATCCATCGTTCAAAGCTCTTAAAAAAATGCCCACGTCTTCTGCAGTAGCAAGCATTCCATGATCATCTGTTTTTAAATCATCTGGATGCCCTACATGATAACCACTCATAACACGTTCTAAATTTACTTCTTTTAAAGAACCAAAAGTATTGTTAAGTTTAAGCGGTAATAGGATCTCTTCTTGAATGTATTGAAAGTTTCTATACCCCAACACATTGTCCATTATTCTATTGATCAATAAATAATTAGTATTACAATATTCATATCCTTCACCAGGTTCAAAATTGGCAGGTTTCCCTTTAATCAATGCAAGACTCTCTTCAAAGGTTTCTGTTGGGTTCCCCCAAAAATTAGGTGCATCTGTAAAGTTTGGCATTCCGCTTTTATGCTGAATCATTAATCGTAACGTAATCTTCTCTGCATTCTCAATTACCCCTACAAGTTCTGGAAAATATTCTGCAACTGTTTTATCTAAAGAAAGTCTTCCATCACTTACCAATTTGGTCACAGCAACAGCATCATAGAGTTTACTAATACTCGCAATTTTAAAAAGAGCTTTCGGTTTAGCCGGAATCTTATTTTCTCTATTGTGCCAACCGGAAGCAAAAAACTGAGATGGCTTGTTTGCTTGGTCTACATAAACAACCATTCCATCAAATCCATGACCAATGGCCTCCTCTAATTGTTCCTGAACAGTATCAGGAAGTGGAAGTATCCATGCTTTTACCAATAGCCATGGAACAAAGAACAATGAGGTTATTGTTCCAACAAGTAAAATTACTCTGAGTATTATAGTTTTTTGTTTGTTCATTATGATATTTGCTTGTTGTGTATAGTTGTAACACTTGCAAAAGTGTATTTATATTTTAAAAATTGGAATTTTTAATCTCTGAATCGTTGAATATTATTGACAGAATGTAATATTATTTAAAAAGCCTCTTCAAATTAGGCACAACTGTTAAGTATAAGAGCAGTAGCAGGTTTCGAAGAGATTATTTGTCCGTTTAGCACAAAGTTTCTTAGAAGCACTGACCTTCGATTTACCACTTCACCCGCTACTGCTTTTATACAGTGTTGTATGCCGTTTTTCTTTATTTTTTTTTCTCTAAACTATCCATCAAAGGATTCACTCCACCGTCATACATTGCTTTCATCATCCAATTAACAGCCCAATTGGTCTTTTCAGGCGTTCCACCTTCAATGGGTGGCTGTGGGTCGTATTCCATATCAAGCATTATCGCTTGTGCGTACCTATCTCCATAAATGTCTTGCATTATTGCTAAAGACATATCCATTGCTGCCGTTACACCTGCGCTTGTCCAATATTTTCCGTCCTGAGTATAGCGTTCATTGGCTGGGATGGCTTTGTATTTTTCCAAAAACTCTTCTTCTCTGTACCAATTGGTAGAAGCCTTCTTGTTTTCTAAAAGCCCTGTCGCACCAAGCACCCAAACACCCGTGCAGACTGCTCCTGTGTATTTGGTCGATTTATCAATTTTTCTTATCCATTCGTGTAGGTCCTTATTGTAGGCTGCTTCTATGGTTCCTGTAAAACCGCCTGGAATAATTAGAATATCTAACTGTGAAACAGAGTCTATAACAGTATTTGGTACTATTTCGACACCCATTACGGTTTTGATGTTTCCCTGTTTTAATGCGATAAGCTGAGTTTTTACGCCCATTGCCTGCCCAAAGATATATCTCGGACCCATAAGGTCTAAATCATTCACACCATTATAAACCAAAATGCCAATGGTTCGGATATCATATTTAGGTTTGCCGAAAATCATTTCCATTGAATTGACGTGATTTTCAGGTGTGAAATTCTCTATTACTTCAGCAACTTTTAGAGAATCTTCTTGGTTCATTACAACCATTTCAGGTTGTTGTTTGGCTTCTTGCTCTGCCTGATTATTACAAGCAAATAGCAATGAAGCCATTGCGATTATTACAATTATTTGTTTCATATTTTGAGATTATTTTGGGGTTGGCTACGCCAACCTCAAATGATTAATTAAAATTTTGCACTAATTGTTACCCCAAATGTTCTTGGTGCAGCCGTTCTTACGTTTTTGCCAAAACTGCTGTCGGGATTTCCAAAAGCCAAATAGCGTTCATTGTTCAGGTTTTGACTCCAAAAGAACAAGCTATACTTATGGTAATTAAATCCAATTTGTGAATTGATAAGGGTATAACTTGACTGTTCAATTTGATTTTGAATATCGGTGTAGTAACTTCCGATATTACGAACTTCCCCACGTACAACTGCTTTCAACTTTGTAGAAATAGCATACTCGTATTGAGCACCAAAGAAAATAGTATGGCTCGGTGCATTGGAAAGGCTGTTGCCACCAATAGGTGCGGTAAATTCTTCGCCTGTCCCAAAATTCACACGTTCCAAATTGAAATCTTTATACTCTGTATGGTTTAAGCCAAAACTTGCGTCTAATTGTAACCCTTTTACTGGAATAGCCGAAATTTCTAACTCCAAACCCATTGATTGGGCATCACCCACGTTTTCTCTTACATAAGTGAAAGGTGCCACCAAATTAGAGAACTGCAAATCTTGCCATTGAATTAAAAAGGCAGATGCTCCGATACTTAGTTTATTGCTAGCCAAAAAGGCTTTATAACCTACTTCATAATTGTCTGAAAACTCAGGGTCAAATGTTTGCGAAACTTTTTCTGGTAACCCACCTTGCACATTCACGCCACCTGCACGGAAACCACGGGTATAGGAAGCGTAAATATTTGAGCGTTCATTAACCGCATAGCTTATGGCAAGTTTTGGTGATATAGCGGCATAGTCTCCGCGTTCTATTTGGTCAGGGACAGTTTGTGTAAATACGCCATCAATAAAACTTGCATCGCCAAAACCATTGAAAGTAGCTTCTCTTTTGTCGTAATCGTAACGAATGCCCGCAGTAACTGTTAGCTTTTCTGTAATTTGATAGCTTAATTCGCCAAAAGCAGCCAATCCGTAGTTATCGCTTCGGTTTCTAAAAATGGCAAAATTATTTGGTGCCAATTCAAATGCTAAATTAGTAGAAGGCTCAAAACCCACTTGTGAAAAGCCAAACAAACCTGCGGTGTATTGCAGTTTACCGTCTGAGTTAGAATTGATACGCAATTCCTGACTGAACACTTTTTGAGGTGGTAATTTTTCGCCAATGGCACTTTCAAAAAATGAATGGTAAAAGCCCGGAAAGTCAATATCCTTAAACGACAAGTCTATGGTCTGATACGCTGAAATTGATGTAATTGTAAAATTGTCAGCGTGGTATTTTGCCACCAAAGAAGTGTTAAGAATATTTCGTTCGTGTTCGCCAATTCTTGCCAAATTAATTACATTGGGATCTGCAAGGGCGACATCTCTGTCCGCCTGTGAGACGAAGAAACCTGAATTATCGCTCCAATCTCTTTGGCCCTTCAAATTTAGAGTGAAGCTCAACCTGTCCGTAGACAACCATTTTAGGTAGATATTTCCATAAAAGTTGTTTTCGCCACCAACCGTTCTGCCATTGGCTGAATTATCAGTTGCACCTGTTCCCGTAGTATCGTTTTCCCAATAACCATCCCTTGTTTGGAACAATCCATTCAAGCCAAAAAACAGTTTATCTTTAATTATTGGCGTTTTAAAACCTGCACTATACCGTTGCAAACCCAAATTTCCTGAACTCACTTCTGCAAATCCATTAGTTTTGTTGGTTGGCTTTTTGGTGTAAATGTTAATAACACCACCCATTGCATTACGTCCGAATAAAGTACCTTGTGGTCCACGTAAGACTTCTATTCTTTCAATGTCGGTAAAAGCAAAACCATTGGCTAAGATGTCAATGTTATTCACGTCATCTATATAAGTTGAAACCGCTGGATTTTCGCTGAATACCTGAATACCACGAATAGATTGGACTTGTTGAAACGGAACACCCAATTCTTGATAAATATAGTTTGGCACTAAGGCTGTCAATCCGCCAAGTCCCCAAGTACGTGTATCTT
>JBLIDK010000078.1:0-6484 GCA_047632595.1 Sphingobacteriales bacterium | reverse complement strand
ATCTTGCTGCTTGAAAAGTGAGTGGTGTTAAATACGCTGCACATACACATAACATTGTGTACAACGATGAGTCGTCTTAAAAAGGCGCCACAATAAGTAGCCTTATGTGTCAATTAACAGAAAGATAAACGGAGCACAAATACAAAGGCTCTCATGAACAAGTTGCAAAAACAATAAAAGCTTTTTTAACTAATCCAGGTTTCGATATTGTTTGTTTCTTTGAACTAGTATTATTCTGATTTCTAACAGGTAACAACGACATGCATCTTGAAAATTCTCTTTACTGAAAAATGAGAATCTAAATTATAACGGATGTTTAGTATATGATGTAGTAGCATCTGAATTAGTTTTTGAACGTGAGGAAGAAGAATTAGCAATTATCATGAATGGTAAAAAGAAAAAGAAAAAGAAAAAGAAAAAAGATTTTTCAATTGCAATGAAAACAAGTGGAATGAACGAGAAATCAATTGAAAATGTATTCGAAAAGTTTGAGAAACTACAACATAAATGGCATTTTTTTATTGATTTAAGTTTTCTACCCAACGAATTTAAGGAAAGCTATCACCGTATGATTATTGAAAATTTAACCAATTAGGCATTAACTGAAAATGGCTATAACACCGTATGAAAATCATAACACCTTGCGAAATGGAGGGCTTCATATACTAACCGTTCTTTGTCAGGAAAGAATTTCGGTCACATAATAATAATAATAATAAATGGAAAACACTTTAGTTAATATGATGTCAAAGTTTATCGAGTTGACGTATGAAGAAAAACAAGGGATTTTAGAGGCTTTTCCGATTAAAACATATAAGAAAGAAACAAATTTACTTAAAGAAGGTCAAATTGCGAAAGACGCATTCTTGGTAATAAATGGTTGTGTAAGAAAATATTATATCAAAGATGGGGAAGAAAAAACGGCTGCATTTTATACTGAATTTCAATCGGCTATTAATTTTGACAGTATGGCAAACCAAAGCCTTTCAAAATATTATTTTACTTGCACAGAAGATACAACTGTAGCAATTCTTAATTCTGAAAAAGAAAGTGCTCTTTATAAAAAATTTCCTCGTTTTGGAGAAGTATGTCGAGTAGAAATGGAAAAGATGCTTGGTGAAAGTCAAGAGGAAATGTCA
The DNA here is from genome assembly GCA_047632595.1 of Sphingobacteriales bacterium. Taxonomy (GTDB): domain Bacteria; phylum Bacteroidota; class Bacteroidia; order Sphingobacteriales; family Sphingobacteriaceae; genus JBLIDK01. The sequence continues at coordinate 5,345 of JBLIDK010000078.1, read as the reverse complement.
TCATTTATCAATTCAACTCCCAAAGAGAGATATTTAAACTTACTCAAAAATCGTCCCGATTTAATGCAAAGAGTTCCGCAATATCAATTAGCAAGTTATCTTGGAATTAAGCCAGAAACCCTTAGTCGAATTCGAAAGCGGGTTTCACTTAGTGATTAAAACTTAAAACCGAAATTCAGGCTAGGCTCAAATATATATTTAGGAGTTCCCTTTTCAATTTCTGCAAAATTAGTTGGATAATTCGTATCAATAGGCCAATATTTTAAAGCAAGTGCAGGTTCCACATACCAACGTTTCTTAAAAAATTCAAATCGATAACCTGTTATCGCTTGAAGATACAACTGAAAACCTTTTTCAATTTTATCATTATCAGTATTGAAATACTGCTTAATAAAAGGAGTTGCTTGTATAGTAGTAAACAATCCCTTCCAATGAAATCGTTGATATCCTAACCCAACCCCAAAAGCTCGTACATAACCGGGATAAAACTCTTTTGATTTTCCATATGTACCTAAAGGTTCAGAATATTTCCAAGTATTAAACTCTACAAAAAATCTATCTTTTTTAGTGAGTCGATATCCATAAGTCAGTAAATAATAATCGGGAGAATCAGAAAGGAAATTGCCCAACATAAAGAAGGAAGAACCCAAAGTATGCCTATTCTTAATTAGGCTGTCCTTTTGAGTGGACAAAGAATCTATGGATGGGTTATTCTGTCCAAATACAAATGATACAGAAAACATTAAAATAAGTAGTAATTCTCCTCTAAGCGTCATAAAATATATTTATTTGTATACTACAAAAGTAATTTCTGGTTATATCTTATTCATTGACTATAGTCAATAAATGATAAATGAAGAAAAGTGCTATTTATAGTTTTGGGTGTAAATGATGAAATTGTTACCCCACAAACAGCAGTAATTTCAAATGCTTCATGTACTACGAACTGTTTAGCACCTGTAGTTCAAATTATTCATGAAAAATGGGGCATTTCTCATGGTTTTGTTACCACTACTCACGGATATACTGCAGATCAAAGATTGCAAGATTCTCCGCACTCTGATTTAAGAAGAGCTAGAGCAGCTGCACAAAACATTATCCCGACTTCTACTGGAGCAGCAACTGCAGTAGGCGTAGTAATTCCTGAAATGAAAGGCCGTTTAGATGCAGGTGCATTACGTGTACCAGTAATTACAGGTTCTTTAATTGAATTGACTTGTGTAGTGGATAAAAATGCAACGGTTGAAGAATTAAATGCGGCTTTTAAACAGGATTCAGAAAATCAATATAAAGGTATCTTGGAGTACAATGTCTTTAAATTGAATTCATTATATTTGGCATTGAAAATCATAGCTTTAACCGCGGTTTTCAAATTAATTTTTTATTAACTTATTTATTTTAATTATTATGAGACTAAAAAATCTCTCTCTCTCTCTCTCTCTCTCTAGTTTTACTAGCGTTTTGTTCAACTAATGTGTCTGCCCAGTTGTATTCAAGTGGTAATAATGCCATTTCAAGTAATAAGGTTGGAATTGGCATATCTAACCCTCAGGCAACATTTCATATTAAGGATTTTTCTGGTGCTGCTATAGGAGGAGGAATGAATTATATTCCATTAATAAGGTTTCAAGCAGCGGGCTATCAGGTAACGCCAGCAACCACTTATTTTTGGGATGTTAAAATGGACTTGAGCTCTAACTTAACTTTCTGGCAACATTCAACACAAAACACCACACCAGTAGTAGCTTTAAAATTTGGTACTAACTATGTTAAAGTCTTTAAACGTTTTAAAGTGGGTGATTATGCTGAATTTGGAACTGCCTTAACTCCTGATAATACCCAAGGTTACGCATTATCTTTGGGTTTAAAAGAGCTTAGTTCGGCTGCTTGGCAAGGTCAGGGAGCAATTATGTTTACTACAAGTACGGGTGAATTTCAATTAATCACACAACATACAGCTGGTGGAATTCTAAATGGAACAACAGCATTATCCAATAATATACGATTATCAGCCAATGCCGATGGCGTTAGAGCTTACGGTGCTTTCACAATGAATACTACAAACGCCTTTGGTTATGACATGGCTATTAATGGTGATGCCATATTTAATAAAGTAGTAGTGAAATCTTACGGAAACTGGCCTGATTTTGTTTTTATGGAAAACTATAATTTACGCTCTTTAGAAGAGTTGAAATCATTTATAACATTAAACGGTCACTTACCAGATGTACCATCAGCCGAAGAGGTAAAAGAAGAAGGTGTAGATGTGTATGAAATGAATAAAGTATTACTTCAAAAAGTAGAAGAATTAACCCTATACCTAATTCAACTTCAAGAACAAGTTAACGATTTAAAAGATGAAAAATAATTTATCAAATTACATCATAAAGCTATTTGTAGTTTTACTTACTGGAACTTTTGTTTTTGTAGTCTCTTGTAAAAAAGAAGAGCCAGAACCTTGTCCTTGTGATGATCCATACAATATAGAATGTCCTAATTATGATTCATGTTTAACCAAACATGAAGTGAACGCTGATTTTGAAATGTCTTTCACCAATTTTTATGGAGAAAAATTTCTGGTTCATAACGTAGTATCTGGATATATAAAGTTTGAAGCGCTTGAAGAAAATGCAGAATATGAATGGACCTTAGGCACTGAAACTTTTACCACTAAAAGTTTTGTGCGCCATTTTAATGTGGTACCCGAAGCAACATGGTTAAATGTGACGCTAAAAGTGACTAAACAACCTGATACCACGTGTTTTCCTGCAGACGATGGCTTAGCCTTTAAAAGCCATAATTTCATGAAAAGTGATAGTATGTGTAACTATAATGTTATAGGGCATTACAAAGTGCTCTTTACTGAAAAACGAGTTGGTTCTGTTAGCTCTGACTCAGTATTTATTGAACTGCAAGCCCACAATAATAGACCAGGTTGGGGATACTGTGAAGGATTTAGAATGATTGAATATACCGATACAGATACTATTGTATTGATGGATGATACGGATCCTGATCCATTCATTGGTGGAAATAGAGTTGGTGCAGCGGACTTAAACCTTAGGTTTGATGATGATGGGTTTATCACTTTAGATTGGGACACACAAACTATTGAAGGTGATGTTGAATTCTATCAGGAAAAATTCATAAAGTTTAAAGGTCGAAAAATTGATTAATAGAATGAGGCATAAAGTGGTTAGATGCGTTTTCACGAAATTTAATTGACATGCTTATATAAAATGATACAGATGAAACATATATACATAATAGTGTTTATACTTTTACTCAAGGTAATAGACACCAATGCGCAATGCATTAACTAGACGAGTACAAACCCAGAAAACCCTAGAGGACAATCAGGTTTATTCCCTGGAAATGATAATCCTTTTGTAAATCAATTTCAATGGGCAGAATTAACCGTTGGGGGTACTTCTTTTAAAGATATAATAATAAATACCGCACCTGGATATTTTGGGTCGCCCTACATGGTAAATCCATTTACTACAAGTATGCCTTCTTACTATTCGTATTTATTAGCTCCTCAATATGAAATGAGTCAAATGGACGTGAAATGGGAAGACGGTTGGGAGTTATTATATCTGAATACAGGTTACTTTCCTAATGGTGATGATTTTGACAATTTACCAAGTACAAATCCGTTTGCGCCAAGTGCGGTAAAACAAGATGGAATAGATGTGTATGAAATGAATAAAGTTTTACTACAAAAAGTAGAAGAATTAACCCTTTATTTAATTCAACTTCAAGAACAAGTAAACGAACTAAAAGATGAAAAATAATTTTTCAAAACACGTCATTAAAGTATTTGTAGTTTTACTTACTGGAACTTTTGTTTTTGTAGTTTCTTGTAAAAAAGAAGAGCCTACTCCTTGTCCTGTTGTTTGTGAAGATCCTTCAAATCCAGATTGCCCAAATTATGACCCCTGTTATAGTGTGGAAGAGGTAACTGCTGATTTTGATATTTTAGAACAAATTGCGGCTATTGCTCAGTGGGCAGATTCTTTTACCGTAGCAAGTGAAGTCTCCAGTTTTGGACTAATAAAGTTTAAAGCCAAACAGGAAAATGCGCTTCACTATACTTGGTATATAGGCTCTGAAATAATTACAGATGTGGAGGAGGTAGCAAGATTGTTTTCGCAACCAAACCTAGTACCAGGTAAGGTTGTTAGCATTACTCTTGTAGTAGAAGCAATACCAAACTTGGATTGTTTTCCAAATGATGATGGTATAGATACGGTTACTAAAGTATTTACATTGGTTGAACCGTGTGAATATTGGGTTGACGGAACTTTTAGAGGTGCTTGGTCTGATGAACAAAGCACGGATTCATTTGATGTCCGATTTAGTTTTAGCGGTGTAAACTGCTATAAATTGCATGTTTGGAACTTAACAAATCAATTACTGTGTGATAGTAGTTTTGCGGGAGATGTTATTCCTACCAATTCAACTTTATTAACCTTTGAACCAGGAACTATTTGTGCTGAACCTTTCGGATCCATTGTACGAGGGCAACTAAGATATAATATAAATGATAATTCGGCAACGATAGATTATGTGTTTTCTAGGTGGGATTCGGCATCACAAACTGTGGTGGATAATATTAAAGTGTTTAAAGGCTTTAAAATAAATTAGAAATTATGAAAATAAAGTATTTATTAATTGCTCTTTTATTGGGGAGTATCCAATTCGAGCTTTTTTCACAATGTAATCATGGCATTAGCACTAATCCTAATGCTCCAGTAAATGATCAGTTTATTTTTCATTTACCTCAAAACCCATTCTTAAATAAATTTGATTGGATGTATGTTGACCCGCTTTTTCCAGCCAATTTTGTTGATGTTCAGATTAATCCGTTAGCGGGGTTTGCCTCTGGGTTTTCTAATACATTTATCGCTCCTTATTCTGATCAAAACCCTTCTGAATATTGGTATTTACATTCAAGTCCTTTTCTTGAATTACGTGATGGTTATTCTAAAGATGGTTGGGAATTAATATCAATGAACACGGGATATTATCCTGATAAAACCCCCATTTCAGAAGATGTACCTAATTTATTACTAGGACATCATACTTCTAATCCCCAACTAAAATATAAGATGTCTGATAAATGGAGTGGAACCCTAGCGTCTCGAAGACCCAAAACCCGAAGACTCCATTACGGTGAATAAATAGTATGAAATTTAGGTGGTACCCGCAGTAGCTAGTATCGTTTTATAATGTAAATTTCGGTGTCCAATTAACCTACGGTAATGCTCCCGTTACCGTGTAAAGTGGATGTGAATTAAACCGATCACCAGAATTAATAAGCGATTACAAACGAATACAAA
>JBLIDK010000077.1:0-6569 GCA_047632595.1 Sphingobacteriales bacterium | reverse complement strand
TTCAATTATTGCATGAATTGAATAATGAGCTCAAAGACGAGAGAACGCCTCCTGAGGCTGAGGTTGTAAACATTAGTTTGGTTGCCAAAATAAATTGGTTCGAACACATGTTGACGAAACAAAATAATGTTTGGTGGGGCATGGAATGTGGGTTAAAATTAGGGCAATTCAATTCAGTTTTTAATGAATTGTTTGAGCGGAAAAAAGAAACGTTAGCAAGCCTTTTGCTAAGCGCATGTAAACAGCCCGAAAGCCGAAAGTTTATGGTTAAAAGCTTGTCCGAAAAATCTAAAATTAAAGTAATCAAACTCCTTGCCCCAGTTCATTTTAAAACAATGGTATCCTACGTTGACTTGTTAAAACAGTTGAAGCAAAGTAGTGCTGTTGGTAAGGCTGAGTTTAAATTATACCTATGGGATGCTGTATTTCATGCGTCCTGCTTTAGCAAAGGAACAAGTTATAATTTAAAGACTTTTGTAATAGAAACATTGCAACACATGACGCATGTTTTTAAGGGTGATTTTCAAGGTCTTATGATCCAGTTTATGGATGTTGCTTCCTCACCTGTAGTACCTATTTCATCTCCTTTTGTTTTGGTAATAAAAGAGTTGAAAAAAGTGTATGCTAAAAAGGTAGGAGAGTCAAAAGATCATTTAGAATCAATTAGAAAAATAACTGAACAAGAAAATGTAGTAAAGATAGTGGCACAATTAAAAACCAATTCTTTTATAAGTGAGCAGGTGCTAATTGCCATTAAAGAAAATATTTCAGCTAGAAATGAACATAAAACAAGGCAATTAATTTCTGCACTAAAAAAGGCTGAATTGTTACCAGATACATTAGTTCAGCTATTTAACTTACTCACCCAGAACGAGCAATTAGTATTGATAGATGTGTTAACGAATAACAATCATTTGTTTGTAAAGTATTATCTATCCGATTTTAATAAAATTTATAATGTATCAAATTGGTTTTATGGAGACGTAAAAGAGAAGTTTATTCAGGCAATAGTGCTGACCTATTTGGTGACAAACCAAGAAATAACGAAAGATGCACTATATGCCTATTACATTACGGGATTAACAAAACAATTTTTTAAAACCAAAAAGGCCACCCTAAAGACACTAGATAGTGAACTGCAAATGTTGGAAGATGAACTTGTAAGCACCATATTGCTTTCTCACAACAAAATAAAAAACAAGATTGCCACTGATACAAAAAAGCAGTCAGAAGCATTAAATGTGAAAGCCACGCCCAAAGGCGTGCCATATGACTTTAAGAAAAAGAAAGACAGCAGTTCCGTTGCATTTCATACAGATAATGCAGGATTGGTCCTCTTGTGGCCATTTTTGACACAATTTTTTACCTTAACAAACCTGATGGAGAACAATGAGTTTAAAAATATAGATGCAGCCATGCGAGCAACAGTTTTAACTCAGTTTTTGGTTACAGGTATAACAGAGATCAACGAATTTGACCTGATGTTAAATAAAGTATTGTGTGGTGTGCCAACTGACATGCCAGTAAGGACAGCAATTACAATTTCTGAAGAAGAAAAAGAAATTTCGGAGAGTTTGCTAAAGGGTGTTCTTGGAAATTGGCAAGCCTTAAAAGACACCTCGATAGCGGGATTTAGGGACACTTTTTTAGAAAGAAAAGGGGTGATGACATTTGAACAAGATGCCGTAATGTTGCATGTCGAAAAAAAAACAGTGGACATATTATTGGACAGTTTGCCTTGGAGTTTTAGTGTTGTAAAGCAACCTTGGATGAAAAAAATGATACAAGTATTATGGAGATAACTGAAATAAAAGCGAATGCACAAAACTTAGCACAGGAGCTAAAATGGTTTGCTAATATCTTAAATGGAAGGATTGATGCTTATTTCAAACCAAATGCTTCGTTTGAAATAACTTCCGTTGAAGCACCAGAGTTAAAAATTAAAAATTCGCCATATGCGTATTTGGTGAATAAATTTGAAATGAACTATACCGAAAGGCTGGTGTTAATATTGGCTTTGGTGCCACATATAAAACCAAACCTGTTGGACATATTGTATACCAAAAATGAAAATTTCAATAGGGGATATTCGGAGTTTGGAGGAGTTAATGGGAATTTCCATAGTGGTTTTATTCCAACAGGCGAAACAGCTTCATTCATAATTGCAGGTGATAACTTGGAGACCCGTTTTTTATTGAAAAAAATATTTAACGAAGAGCATTTTTTTTACAGGCATAATATTCTAAAACTAGAAGGTAAAGTAGATCAAATTGCCGAACCTGAATTTAGTAAAGTGCTCTCCATTTCGCCCGAATCTCTGTCGTTGTTAACAACGGGTGAAGTATTTAAACCCGGTTATTCAACCAAGTTTCCAGCAGAAAGAATATCTACACAGTTAAATTGGGATGAACTTGTACTTGACGACCATGTTCGAGATGAGTTAGATGATGTAATAACTTGGATAAAACATGGAGATACACTCATGAATGATTGGGGTTTAAAAAGAAAAGTTAAGCAGGGCTACAGGGCTATGTTTTACGGGCCTCCGGGAACGGGAAAAACCTTAACAGCAACGTTGATTGGCAAAACCTTAGGCATAGATGTGTATCGGGTAGATTTATCTATGATTGTTTCTAAATATATTGGAGAAACAGAGAAAAATTTAGCCCGTGTGTTCGATCAGGCAGCCACGCAAAATTGGATTTTATTTTTTGACGAGGCAGATGCGCTATTTGGTAAAAGAACAGCTACCTCTTCTTCAAACGATAGACATGCTAATCAGGAAGTAGCCTATCTTTTGCAACGCATAGAAGACTTTCCTGGTGTTATAATTTTAGCGAGTAACTTAAAAGGCAACCTTGACGATGCTTTTTTACGAAGGTTTCAAACCATGGTTTACTTTCCGGTTCCTAACCAGGAGCAGCGATGTCAATTGTGGAACAATGCCTTTGATCCGAAAATTCAATTGGAACAACAGGTTGACTTAAATACAATAGCTCGGGATTACGAGATATGCGGAGGTTCTATTGTCAACGTATTGCGTCACTGCACCATTAAAGCCATGCAGCGAAACATTCCCAAGGTATTGTTAAAAGACATTGAAAACGGCATTAAAAAAGAATTAAGAAAAGAAGGTAAAGCCTAGGCACAGTAATTTCCGACTAAAAAGAATTGGCTTTAGCACCCATTACGTCAGCTTCTCTTTCTAACCCCATGTTGTCGTTAACAGCTACCCCATTTACTTGGGTAGTTGGCTGTACCCTTCCTTGCTTTTGTTGCACCGTATGCCAAGCTTCGTGAGGCAAATGTTGTTCTTGGCCTGAGGCAACATGTATGTTGCTTCCTTGTGCGTATGCATGTGCATTCATCTGAGTAGGCTTATCGGAATTATAGTGAACTCGGACGTCAGAGATATCTAAGCCAGACAAGTTTTCAATGCCTGATTTTAGCTTGTCTGGAAGGCCCGTTTGGTTTTTCGATACCGTAGATTCTTGCCGTTGCGTGTCATCAAATTTACCTTGCAACAACTCTTCCTCCTCCACTAATTGGGTGATGGATTTGTTTTGTAGTAATTCTTCTTCTTCCACTCGCTGACTAACCGCTTGACTGCTTAATTTATGATTTGCTGCGCTTCTTCCAGTTTGCTGGTGCTCTATGTTTTTCCTGTTTTGCATAGCTTAAGGTGTTTCTGAATTATTTTTTTGAGTTGATTTTGCGGTCAGTGACTTTATTTTATTCTGAAAATTGTCAGATGTAAAAATAGCTCCACATAATAAGGCAACACCTAATTTAATAGCGCCAATAATTATTTTTAAATGATTAGTAGATTTTAGGTGGCTTAACAATCCGTGGCAGCCGTCAGAATCGCAGAAATAAATAAGGATAGACATTTCGCTTATGGCCAAGCCAATTAATATACCAAGCATTACTTGCATCCAAATCGAGAAATTTTGAGTCGGATGATATTGGAAATTTTCGAATAACCTATTAAGTCTTGATAATGAAACCATTAAAGAACCAATGAGGGCTGCCGAAAATATGAAAGTCAACACATTCCATTCACCTTTTAGTTGTGCCGTGCTATCCGTAAAACTGCCAATAATACCGTTAGGTAAATCGACATAGATACTAGGGTTAAAGTTGCAATAAATAAACCAAAAAATAGCAAAACCAAAAAGGGCCAACTGATGTCTTCTTATGGGTAAACGACTGTGCAAAAGTTTATATTTTTTGCCTGCTATGAACGTTTTTCGGTCATTTAAATACTTAATGGCTTTTAAGTTGGCTGGTTCAATTTTTTGTTTTAATTCTTCAAAATAATTCGATAATTCATGGACGAGTTCTTGGTTGATTTTCTGAAATTTTATTCTACGAAGCGTTTCTATCAAACCTACAGGAATTGCCTTCCCTTCTTTTAAGCAATGGTCCAATAATATTTTAACATTTTCAATCATTGGGTCTAATTGAGCTGGCTGTTGTTTGGAAATGGCTTTAGATAATAATTTGTTGCAGCTCAAAAGATTTTCATAAGTATCTGGGTCTGGATTAGATTCTATATTTTCATCACAGGCTTTTAAAAGCGCTAATGGATCGATTTTAAGTTCGATTGATTTTTCAGGATTTAATTCTATGCTTAACTCACTGGCTTCGTTAATCAAATCTCTTAAAATATCAATTTGTTTGTCTACATGTTTGGGGTGTTTGCTTTTATTGAGTTCTTTTAGTTCTTTATTGTATTTAAATAATTTGGCATAATCTGACTTGTCAATGTCACCGTCGTTATCTTCGGCAAATTTAATTAAGGGTATTAATTCTCCAGGTATATCCTTTCCATTTTCTAAGGCTTTATTTACTTGATATTTTAAATTAAGCATTAGTTTCTCGACAATTTGTACAGATTCATGCTTATTGCTTACAGACGCTTCATTGTCTATTTCTATTAATTTAGTGAGTGACAAATTGTCTTCGGAGCTTTCAATAAATGATAGGGTTTGATCCGAGGGTTTTTTTCCTTTGACAATAGAGGCTTGTGCGTGGTCAAAAATGCGTTGTTTTAGGTCTATTTTTAATTTTTCAATCTCAGGCTTGTTCTGCTCTTTTAATATTTGAATGTTTTTTTCAATCAGTTCTAATTCATCGTAAAAAATGACTTGGTTTAAGGTAATTTTAGTTAGTATGTTCTTAATATTCTTGTTAATTTCTTTGCCTAAAAGCTCAGAATCTTTAACATGTATATTCAGTTGCTCTAGTAAATTATCTTTTAAAGTTTGAAAGTCAGGATTAAGTACTTTTGATAACTCTCTGTTGTGCTTGGCTACAATGGCAAGGTCTTCATTCAAAATCGATGTATTCTGTTCTAAGTCGAATACGTCGTCAAGGATATCATTCGGAACTTCTAACTCAAGTTTTTCAATGGCTTTTTCAAGAGAATAAAAAGCGTTTAATAACTGCTCTCTAACATTTTTTTTTGAATGATTTGTTTTGTCGCTGATAAGGGCTGAAAATTCCTGATGGAAATTCAATAGAGATTCTAGGTGAATTATGTCTATATCTTCTGATTGTTTTAAATGTAGGATAAGAACTTGCGCTTCTTTGGGTATATCCATACCTAACTCAACCAGTTGTGCAGCATGTTCATGAAATTCGACAATAACTTTTTTAACTAATTTTTTTGCTTCTTCGGTGGTTGAATTAGTAATTAAATTCAAGTGTTGCACCTTATTAGCTTTTATTAGATTGGCTGAATTCGAATTCATTATTTTAGTTTTTTATATGATGCCCTTAGGCTAATATAATACAATTTTCACGGAAAATATTATACTATTTATATTTCTTCATCTAACCGATAGGTAGCGTACTGCTATTTAATTATTGAGAACTGCTTGATACATTGAATTATATTGGTGAATGTGCGGTTGTTGTAGAATTGTGTATTTTACATGTTGATGTGCGACATGCATTAATAGTCATTGAAACTAATCTTTCACGTTCCTTTTTAAAGTTGCTGTAAAACGTAGCAGAAACTCATACTTTTATTTGTCACTATATGTAAAGGCGGCAGGTTGATTGTTTGCATAACCACACAAAAGGATTCGTGCGTTAGCGATGGGTGATATTCTTTTGTTTTGCAACACACTGAACATCCTTTAGTTTGAGCAGCCTAACTTTTACCTCAATATGCAGCCCCTTCAACTAGTATTTCATGCATGAAACATGCTCAGGGAGCTGTTTCAATTATTCCTTATATTTAATAGATGAATTCAGCCGAACTTAAAGTAGATTTAATTAGAAAACTTGATGCGCTCAAGGGAAATGGCTTAAAAGAAGCTTATGGTCTGTTGTGTAGTTATATAAACAGTAAAGATAACGTTAGTGCTTGGGAAGGTTTAACAACTGAACAGCAAAAAGCCATTGAACTTGGCGTAAAACAACTTGATAATAATGAAGGGCGCTCTCACCTAGAAGTAATGAAGGAACTAAGAAATAAATTTTTAGATGCCTAAGCAAATTTGGTGGTCTCCTGCTGCAGAAAATGACATGGAAATCATACTTACATACCTTCAAGAAAA
>JBLIDK010000076.1:0-6982 GCA_047632595.1 Sphingobacteriales bacterium | reverse complement strand
TTGTTCTCTTTGGTTACTTCAAAAAAACCATCGGCTAAGCCCAAATTTTCTCTTGCACTTAATTTTAACAGCTTTGAAGAATTTTCTGCTTCTTCTAGTCTAAGCTCAGCATCACCTCTTGAACCAAGCTCCCCTTTTGTTAAATCTATAACTCCAACTTTCTTCCCTGCACGTACATGTTTGGAAATGGTACCTCCACAACCGAGTTCAGCATCATCTGGATGAGCTGCAAATATTAATATATCTAGTTTATTGCTCATTTACTTTTGTGCGTTATTATCTACTGGTATGTATCTGTAATCAGATGAGTTTGGTAATTGATAGCGAACAGAAAATTGCTTTTTAGTTCTAACTGGCTCTCCATTCAACATTCCGGGAGACCAATCTAATTGTAATAACAAGCGTTTTGTTTCTTCATTGCAACCACCACCTAACTCTTTTATTGTATGAATATTTGTTAAGCGACCAGTGGGCTCTACTACAAAACCCACAATAGATTCTCCAAAAATATTTTGTGACTTTGCCGCTGCTGGATAGCGTAAATTCTTACTTACAAAATCATTTAACGCTAGCCCTTTTGTACTAATTACTGGTAATGGTGCTTGTGTTAATTCCGTTTCTACATATATTTTAGTAGAATCACTAATTAAAAACTGATCAATAACTATGTCAGTATAACCTCTTTTTTTACTGTGCTTTTTATAGGTTTTTAACTCAAATTTTATTTGTAAATCAACAAATTCATCTCGAGGTTTTCCTGCAAAAGTTGCTGGCTTCCATAAACTCATCCTAAATAATCGAATGGCTTCATCATCCAATTCCTTACTTATGCTTTTCTCGACAGTAAACTCATCCATACTCCCATTTTCTCGTACTATAAATCGCAATGCCACCTCACCCTGTTCTTGCTTTTCTAAGGCCGATTTAGGGTACAACATTTCTTGTTTTAAAAGCCGTTGGAATTCCTTTTCCCCACCAAATGGCTCTGCATTAATGTAACTTGTTTGAGCACCCACATTAATTGAAACAACAGAAAGGATTGCTGTAATTAATAAAATTGATATGTTTTGGGGACTTAACATTACACTAAATATACAACTTTTATGCTGGTTCTTCCGTTTTTCGACGGGTTAGTTCATTGCTAATGAGGGTAAGTTCTCTGCTCATTTGTCCGGCAATACTTGTGTTTTCTGAGGCTCTACGCATTAAATAAGGCAAAACCTTTTTAAACGGTCCATAAGGAACATACTTAGCTACTTTATAGCCATGTCTAGCTAAATTAAAGGTCAAATTATCACTCATTCCCCATAATTGAGCAAAATGCACATGAGGATGATCATGAGGTATGTCGTATTCCTCCATTAATTCCGCAAATAACTTCGTGCTATGTTCATTGTGAGTTCCAACCATAACAGCAATGCTATCAATGTTTTCCGCACAATATTTTAAGGCACTGTCATAATCTCTGTCGGTATCTTCTTTAGTTGCTTGAATTGGCGATGGGTAACCTTCTTCTTCGGCACGCTCTCTCTCCTTTTCCATATAGGCACCTCTAACCAATTTAGCAGCTAATATGAATCCCTTTTCTTTAGCTTCTTCATGATGAGTTTTTAATAAGTTTAATACATCATGGCGATAAAGTTGATAGGTGTTATAAACAATTGGGATCGTTTTATTGTGAGCCGCCATCATATCCATAGCTAGCTTATCTATTACATTTTGAAACCACGATTCTTCTGCATCAATTAAAATTCGAACTCCTTTTAACGATGCATATTCACAAATTGCTCTAACTCTAAACCTAATTCTGCGATAGGCATTTTTTTGTTTTTGGCTCAACTTAGTTTTTCTTGAAACCTCAGTTAGTACTCTAATTCTACCTAATCCTGTTATTTTAAATACTGAAAATGGAATTGCGTCATTGTCTGCTCCCTGATCTATGGTCTCCATAATTTCTCTGGCAGAAGCATTAAAACCACTTTCCGACTTCAAGGCCTCAACACTATAATCTAAAATTGCACCAACTTTATGTTCTGCAAGGGTATTAATCGTGCTTTCGCAGGATTTTAAGGATTCTCCACCAACAAACTGCTCAAAAGCAGAATCTGGAGTTAAGAATTGCATTGGAAAATGGAGTTTCAAACCAAAAAGAACAATTTTATTGCCAATATTAACTAGCCATGGCTTTTGCCAAAGCATTAATATGTTTTTGGCACTCTTCAGTTGAGCATCTGATTTATATGCAAATGCAGTTTTGGTGTCTTCGAAATTTAACTGTGGCACAGGCAGCGTTTAACTATTTTGAGTGACAAATATAGCATAGTAAAAATCAATATTTACAGTGCTTTATCTCTTCATTTTGCTTTATTTTGCAAATCGATTTAAAAACATGGCAAAAACCATAAGTATTCAAGGTCAACCCTGCTCTTTTCATGAGATTGCAATGAGAGAGTATTTTCAAGATGAGGATATTTCAGCTATTTATTGCCAAAATTTTCCTGAAGTTTTCGATAATATTAGTTCTGGTAAGTCGGAATATGGAGTTGTTGCATTTGAAAACAGTATTGCAGGAAGTATTTTAAGCAACAATAATCGCTTAGAATCAGGTGATTATTATATTGTTGGAGAAATTTTTCTTCGTATTCACATGCACCTTATGGCTATAAAAGGTCAAAAGCTTGAAAACGTTCGAAAAGTACTAAGTCACCCTATTGCATTACAGCAATCTGAGGCATTTTTAATTACCCTTAAAAACATCACCTTAGAAGAACGAGATGACACTGCAGACAGTGCTAGAGAAATTGCAGAATTTCAGATAGAAAACGCAGCAGCTTTGGCAAGTGCCGCCGCTGCCGAAAAATACAATTTGGAAATTCTAACCGAAAATGTCCAATCCATCAAAAACAATCAGACCAGATTCCAAATTATTAAGGGCGGAAAAGGCAAATCACAAGAAAATTTCAATAAATCGACAATTAGTTTCTCAACTTCACACAATTCGGGAAGTTTGGCAAGGGCTTTGCTAGTACTAGCTAAGAATCGTATTAGCCTAACAAAAATCCAATCTATTCCACGTCCTGGCGAAAGCTGGAAATATAATTTTCATTGCGACATGGAGGTAGAAAATCAAGAAGATTACCGTAAAGGGATAGAGGAATTGAGAGGAGAAGTTGAGAACTTAAGAATTTTCGGTGAATACGTTCGAGGAAAATTGTTTAATCAATAAATTATAATAGATTTTGTATTACCTTAGTGATACAATAAAGAGTAAAACATGCAAGTGAAGTTGAATTTAACCCCTGTTAGTAATTGGGGAATGATAAGCCAATCAAGACCTATAGTAATTGCAGGTCCTTGTAGTGCTGAGACAGAAGTGCAGTTGTTAGATGCAGCGCGTCAGATTGCAAAAGAAGAAAGGGTAAACGTTCTTAGAGCTGGGGTTTGGAAACCTAGAACTCGTCCAAATGCTTTTGAAGGAATAGGGGAAGAATCTTTAATCTGGTTAGCGAAAGCGAAAGCAGAAACAGGATTACCAACAACCACTGAAGTTGCAAATGTTGCACACGTTGAGCTTGCTTTAAAACACAAAGTAGATATCCTTTGGATAGGCGCTAGAACTACAGTAAATCCATTTGCTGTTCAAGAAATTGCTGATGCTTTAAAAGGAGTTGACATTCCAGTTTTAGTTAAAAACCCTGTTAACCCAGATTTGGCTTTATGGATTGGTGCATTAGAACGTTTAAATAGTGCTGGAATCACAAAATTAGGTGCTATTCATCGTGGTTTTACTTCAGCAGAAAAAACAAAGTACAGAAACCAACCAATGTGGAGTATTCCGATTGAGTTGAAGCGTTTATTACCTGAATTGCCTATTATTTGCGATCCAAGTCATATCTGTGGAAACAGAACAATGTTACAAGAAGTTTCTCAAAAAGCGCTGGATTTAAACTTTAACGGTTTAATGATTGAATCTCACCCTACGCCAGATGAAGCTTGGAGTGATGCAGCACAACAAATTACACCTACTGTTCTGTCCAAAATGCTAGTAGATCTAGCTCTACGTAACGCGGATACAGATAATGTTGTTTACAAAAAAGGCTTAGAAGATTTACGTGAAGAAATTGATTTACTTGATACTCAATTAATGGGTAAATTAACTGAGCGAATGGAAATCGTTAAGAAAATTGGTGAGTACAAAAGAAACAACCACGTTACTATTCTTCAAACCAACAGATGGGATGAGATTGTAAAATCAAGAATTGTAAACGGTGTTAAAAACGGTTTAACAGAGAAGTTTATTAAGCGTGTGTTTGATGCGATTCACCAAGAATCAATTAACAAGCAAACGGAAGTAATGAAGAGCACTAATTCAAAAGAAGAAGTTCAGTAAAATTGAATAATTATGAATAATCAGGCTCCTGTATTTTTTAAGAACCCAATTAAGAACATTCAAAAAATATTTTCTGAAGGAGAGTATTCAGATTT
This sequence comes from Sphingobacteriales bacterium, assembly GCA_047632595.1. Lineage (GTDB taxonomy): Bacteria > Bacteroidota > Bacteroidia > Sphingobacteriales > Sphingobacteriaceae > JBLIDK01. The sequence continues at coordinate 2,497 of JBLIDK010000076.1, read as the reverse complement.
AATTTTCTTAGTTGATTCGAACACTGCCGAGCATTGTTTGCCAAGAATTTCAGCGAAACTAACAACTGAGTATAAAGTAATTCAAATTCCTGCCGGAGAAATCTACAAGAACTTGGATACTACTCAGTTTATATGGAATGAGCTAAGTAAACTTGGTACAGATCGTAACGCCTTATTAATTAATTTGGGTGGTGGAGTAATTGGTGACATGGGCGGTTTTGCTGCCAGCACTTATAAACGAGGAATTGAATTTGTTCAAGTTCCTACCACTCTATTATCTATGGTTGATGCCTCAGTTGGAGGTAAAACCGGAATTAATTATAACGGAATTAAGAATAGCATTGGTTTATTTTCTAATCCTAAAGCAGTAATTGTTGATGGTGTATTCTTAAAAACACTTGACAAACGTCAAATGTTGAATGGTTTTGCCGAGATGTTAAAGTCAGGCTTAATAGAAAACGGTGAATATTTTTATCAATTAGCTGAATCTGGTGCAAATGGTATTGACGGCATTGATAAAATGATTCAAGAATCTATTCACATCAAAGAAGAGATTGTTGCAAAAGACCCTTTTGAAAAGGACGAACGTAAAAAGTTGAATTTTGGTCATACAATTGGACATGGAATAGAATCTTATTCTTTACTTAATGACATAGATCCATTATTACACGGAGAAGCAATTGCAGTTGGAATGATTTGTGAATCTTTTTTAAGCAATAAAATCAGCAACTTAAGTGATGCCGATTTAACAAAAGTTTCTACGTTAATTATCAATTTGTTCCCAACTTATGAGATTTCAGATCTTGCAATAGACCCAATCTTAGAATTTCTTCAATACGATAAGAAACGAGAAGGGGTTAAGAGTAATTACACTTTAATTTCTCAAATTGGACAATCAATGATTAACCAACAAGTTTCATTGGAATTAGCTAGAGAAAGCATTCAGTATTACCAAAACTGCGTAAAACTACACAACATTGATAACCCTCAAAGCGCCTAAAAGCAATTCCGTTTCCGGGAAAGTCAACTTACCTGCAAGTAAAAGCATTAGCAACCGTGTTTTAATTATTGATGCTCTGTGTTCTGAAAATATTGAAATTTCTAATTTAAGCGAAGCTCGAGATACGGTTATATTAAAAAAATGCTTGCGAAATTTAGGTTCAGTAATTGATGTTCAAGATGCGGGTACTACGTGTCGTTTTTTAACAGCTTATTTATCCTTATCGGGATTTGAAGGAACGATGACCGGATCGGATAGGATGAAGGAACGGCCAATACATATTTTGGTTAATTGCTTAAATGAGCTTGGCGCGAAGATTGAATACCAAGAAAAAGAAGGTTATCTACCTTTACGGATTCACAAATCAGAAATTACAGGTTCAGAAGTAAGCATTGATGGCTCAGTGAGTAGTCAATACATCTCAGCACTGCTATTGATTGCTCCTTCCCTTCCAAATGGCCTAACGATAAACATTAAAGGCATTTTAGCCTCTAAACCATATGTTGACATCACTTTAGGCTTAATGGAGTATTTTGGCGTTTCTGCCGATTTTAAAGGCAATACAATTAAAGTTGAAAAGCAAAAATACAAGGCCAAGCCAATTACTATTGAAAACGACTGGTCAGCCGCATCTTATTTCTACTCCATTGCAGTAATTGCAGAAGAATGTGAACTAGAACTACCAGGATTATTTGAGGAAAGTTTACAAGGCGATAGCAAAATTGCTGTATGGATGGAGAGCTATGGAATTGAGAGTAAATTCTCAGAAAAAACGCTTTTCCTAAGTAAAAAGAGAACTTGTGAACCATTAGAGGTAATTGATTTCAAGCACCAACCAGATTTAGCTCAAACTTTTTTGGCACTTCATTGCGCTATTGGACATAATTTGAAGCTTAAAGGAGTGGAGAGTCTTAAGATAAAAGAGACAGACCGAATTAAAGCCATGCAAATTGAACTTAAAAAGTTTGGCGCACATGTCATTCCTCTAGAGAAACACACCTTATTGAATACTTTAGGCTGCAAATTCTCTGAACAAACCATTTTCACCTACCACGACCATAGAATGGCAATGAGCATTGCTCCATTGGTATTATTAGCTGGTTCTTTACACTTTGAAGATGAGAAAGTGGTAGAGAAATCTTTTCCTAATTTTTGGAAGGAATTAGAACAACTATTTTCATAGTTTAAAAGCACAAATCTTTACATTTTGAGGTCTACAAGACCAAAAACGCGCACGAGCTCTTCGCAGTCTTGAAGACTGGAACAAACATTAAATTTGTATATTGAAAGACTTCGAAGTTTTTATTTGCCGATCTGTGACTGGCAATGAGATAAGACAAAGTATTTTGCGGCTAAGCTTAAGCACTGCATAAATACTTTACAAATTAAGAGAAACCAACTGCTAATGGGTAAGCCAATAAGTAAGTTATGAGGGTCTCCAAAAACCTGTCCTTCGATACATCCCGACGCTCCTTCGTCTGTCGGGATACTCCTTAA
>JBLIDK010000075.1:0-7018 GCA_047632595.1 Sphingobacteriales bacterium | reverse complement strand
TGCTGAAGGGTGCGTTGCTATTGGACCGATATCAAGAAATAAAGAAGAAGCGTAAGCTTTATGACTTTCAAGATATGATTCAATGGGTAATGAAGTCATTTCAAACGAATGGTGAATTACTAGCGGATTATCAGGAGAAGTTTCAATACATTTTAGTAGATGAATACCAAGATTCAAATGGTTCTCAAAACGAAATTATTCAGCTCCTAATTAGTTTCTGGGAAGTGCCTAATGTTTTTGTGGTTGGTGATGATGATCAAAGCATCTATCGTTTTCAAGGAGCTAATATTCAGAATATTGTAGAGTTTGCAAAAAACCAAGGGGACTTTCTTAAAACGGTAGTTTTAAAAGAGAATTATCGTTCTGGCCAAAGCATTTTGAATTTGTCGGATCAATTAGTTTCAAACAATAATGAACGACTATTAAACGACCCTTTGTTTTCTACGCTTTCTAAAAAATTAGAAGCTAAAGGAGTCAATGCACCAAAAGCAGCAAAACCTCGACTAGTTCAATTACAAGATGAGTTTCACGAAACAGCTTGGTTAGGGGAGGAATTAAAACGACGGTATGAAGAAAAAGGCGATATAAGTAATGTTGCCGTTATTTATAGGAATCACAAACATGTAGATGACTTGTGTAAAGTGCTAACCAAAAACAACATTCCGTTTAATATAAAACGTAGGGAAAACATACTTCAGGCGCCATTAATTAGAAACATCTTGACCATTTTTAAATTTTTAAATGAAGAGTTCACAGATCCTGAAGCTACAGATGGACTTTTGTTTGAAATATTGCATTTTCAATGTCATAATATTAGTCACAGTGATGTGCTTTGGTTAGTTCAAATGGCTAATGGCAAAAGCAGAAAAACTAGTGAAACATTAAAGAACACCTTCTTTAATGAGGATATGTTAAACCGTTCAGATGTCTTTAAAAATGAGAGTCCGGGTATGACTGACCTTAGGAAATGGTCAAAATTGCTACAAAAATGGACTAAATATGTAACGGACAATACAGTTGAACAACTTTTAGAGGCAATTATAACCGAAAGTAACATGCTTTCGATTTTGATGAGTTTAGGAGGTGAGCAGAGAAATCAAGAGTTGGAGCAGCTCAAAACTTTCTTTGATTTTATAAAGGTAGAAGCAAATAAAACGGAGCATTTAAGTCTAAAAACATTTTTGGAAAATATTGATTTACTAAATGCAGAAGGCCTTCCAATAGCATCTCAACAAGTTTTTTATAACACAAAAGGAGTGAGTTTAATGACTGCACATGGCTCAAAAGGCTTAGAGTTTGATGTGGTGTATATTATTAAGTGTGTTGATAAAGCTTGGGAAAAAAGTGGCTCATCAAATTATAGTTTCACCTTTCCAGATAATTTATACCCAAAATTAGAGAAACATGTTGAGCTAGAAGATGAACGTCGCTTGTTTTATGTGGCAATGACTAGGGCAAAACAAGAGTTGATTTTCAGCTACCCTGAAATGATAGGAGGAAAAAATTCTACACCTTCGGTTTTTGTTAGTGAAATTAAGTCGGAAGATAATTTAGTTATTGAAGAAGTGAGTGTAGATGACGCAGTATTATTCAGATCGGCATTAGATTTCTTAATCTCGCTTAAAGAGCCAGTAACTTATCCATTAATTGATACCAATAAGGTGGATAAATTCTTGAGTACACATAGAGTAAGTATTTCCCAATTAAACTCTTATCTACGTTGTCAGTTGGCTTTTTATTTTGATAATATATTGCGAATACCTGGAGGTAGAAAATCGTTTATGGGCTTTGGTAGTGCCATTCACGAATCACTGCAAGTTTATTTTGAGGAAATGAAGAGTTCAGAAGACAAAACTTTTCCAAGTGAAGACAGATTAGAAGCCTTAGTAGCTGGCTTTATGAAAAAGCATAAAAGTGCATTTACTGAAAAGGAGTTTGAAAAATTCAAAGCATACGGAATGGATGTTGTGAAAGGCTATATAAAGGAGTTTAAGGATGTTTTTGAAACGAAAGTTGATTTAGAACTTCGTGTGAATGGAGCTGAAATTGCAGGAATTCCAGTTAGTGGAGTAATTGATAAGATTGAATACTTAGCAAATGGGGTAAACCTAATTGATTACAAAACAGGCAAGTATGACAAGTCCAAAATTAGTCCACCTACAGACAAAACAATGGGTGGAGATTATTGGAGGCAGGGGATGTTTTATAAACTAATGTTGCAAGGCTATCAAGGTAAAACTTGGAATATAAATAGGGTGCAATTTGATTTTGTGGAGGCTCAAGGCGATAATAAACCTAAATCTGTTGCTGTTGACATTAGTCATGGTGAGGAAGTGTTAATTCAGCAAATGGAAATGTTTAAACAAGGCTTAGAAAATTATCGTTTCGAAGGGTGTAAGAAAGATCGTTGTGATTGGTGTAACTTTGTGGACCAGAATTTTCGTGGTGAGAATGTTCCGGCACTAGAAGAAGTATAGATGAATGATATTTTAAGAATTGCCCTTCACAGATGTCCCAAATGTGGTAAAAGTCCCATGTTTCATAACAAGAACCCTTATAACTTAAAGGAGTTATTTAATATGAAAGAACGTTGTTCTAGCTGCGGACAACTTTTTGAGCTTGAAACAGGTTTTTACTACGGAGCTATGTACATCAGCTATGCTTTAACAATTGGAATTTATGTTCCATTTGTATTGATTATGGAAATGTATTTCAAGTTAAACCTTTTAGTTACAGTTGGCTTGTTAATTTTACTAGCTGCGGTAATTTCCCCTTATTTATTTCGAACTTCTCGGGCCTTGTGGTTGTATATCTTTGTGAAGAAAAGAAAAAACGCAGACTAATTTCCTTGCCAAAATTGTTGTAAAGTTTCTTCGATATTAACAATGTGAATTTTTCATTAACTAAAGTGACCTTTTACATAGTTGCTTTTTTACTATAAACCCTTCTTAACCATCTTGGTAATAAAATAGCCCCGATTATTAGGTAAGGATAATACCCAATCAATCTCCATAAAACACCAACAGCCTCTTCTAACCCTATGGGTAAATAGCCCTTTAAAAAGATTGGAAACATAATTTCAGCTACTCCAGAGCCACCAGGAGTCACAGGAATTAGCATAATAATCCATAAGATAAATTGTCTTGCAAAAATTAACAGCTGCTCAGAAAAAATGGTAGTTCCAAAAGCAAGCACTATTAAATTTAGCTCCATGTAGCGGCAAAACCAGGTGATAAAAGTTGCGCCTAGGGCTTTTAGCCAAAAACCAACACTTTTGTGTTTAAATTCTTTTGAAGCAACAATTAGCTCATCACCAGCATCTAACAAATTTGGTTTCCATTTTTTTAGAAACCCAATAGTCGCAACTTTAGCAAGTATCCACTTTAGTCCTCGAGGATTAATAAACAGACCATAAACTAGAAACAAGGTATAAGCGAATAGAATAAAATAGCCAATCAAAAACAGTGCAATTAAACTGTTTCCACCAAATAAAAGATGTAAATCGGTGGAAGTCATGGAAGGAAAAATTAATGTCCAGCCAACTAATAAAATGGTAATTGGAGTTAGAATTATAAAGAATAACTCATCTAGCAAAGCGGTAATCAATACAATTGCGGTGCTTCTACCTGCACCGATTTTTTCTTTTATGAGAAGGAAAAATGCAAAAGCAGTTCCGCCAATAATAGAAGGAGTAATGGATGAAGCAAACTCCCATAGCATTATTACGTCAAAGCTTTTTTTCCAGCTTAAATGCTTATCACTTAAAAGCCGAATTCTAGCCATATAACCATAAGCTCTACCAAAGAACATAGTAAGAGCAAGGCCTATCCAAAACAAGGTGTAAAAATCCCACTCAATGGCTAAAAAAGCTTCTTTATCAAAATCTTTAACCACTAAATAAGCAGCAACACTTAGTCCAACCAGAATTGGCCAAATAATTTTTTTTGGTGTAATTGTTTTTAATAAACTTTTGCTTGAGATTTTCTTCATAAACTTTGACTGTCGCAATATAGAAATTGCAACGACTCAAGTCAATTTTAGTTTAAAAAAATCAGAAAAGAAAAGTGAAGAAAGGTTTTAATGATGGTCTAATAATCTAAGAGGCTTTTTTACTTAGCCAAAAATTATTGAACCCAATGCCAACTTGTATTTCGAGCAATTGTTGATGGAGCAATTCTAGAATGGCAATAAAGGTATAAACCAAGTGAACTTTGTTTTGGCAATGCTGCAAAACACTTTCAAAGTTAATTTTTGAAGTTCTAGCTACTGAGTTTAAAACGTAAGACTTTTGATTTTCAATAGTGTAAGGATAGCGTTCAATGGTGTGAACTGTTTTATCTTGTTCATTTTCGAAACGTTTCATTACTAAATCAAAAGATTTAAGCAATTTGTAAAGGTCTAGACTGTGAAGTTCTTCTGCAGCATCCGCCTCTTGCATAATATTCTTCAACTCTTGGCTTAAATTGCTTCGCTCTTCTAATTTCTCTCGATTTGATTGTAAAACTTCTAAATCGCCAACTACAGATTTAAATTTTTTATACTCTAATAAACGTTGAACTAAATCTTCACGAGGATCAATTGTGTTTCCTTCTTCATCTAACTCAGGCCTAGGAATCAGCATTTTAGCCTTAATACGCATTAAAGTTGCAGCCACTAAAATAAACTCACCAGCCACCTCAATGTTAAGTTGATTAAGGTGATCAATGTAATTTAAAAAGTCTTTCGCAATCTTTGAGATAGGAATATCGTATATATCTAACTCATCCCGTTGTATGAAGAATAACAACAGGTCGAAAGGCCCTTCAAATTCGGGAAGTTTTATTTCAAATGATTCTTTTACCATAGTTGAATTACACCGCTATATTACGAGGCTTTTTCTTAAATTAGATGCAATAGTTATTCTACCTATGTCGAGAAACTTTTTAGATGTATTAAAATCCCAGAGTAAAGCCTATCTTTGGTGTGTTCAAGCCCTTAATAATAAGTAATAGTATGAAGATTTGTGAGCCGGGCCCAACCCTCCAAAACATAAAATATCCAGCTGATTTACGAGTACTTCCTGAAAAGGAGCTAAAAAAAGTGTGTGAAGAACTACGTGAGTTTATTGTTGACACTGTTTCTACAAACGGTGGACACTTTGGTGCAAGCCTAGGAGTTGTTGAATTAACAGTGGCGTTGCATTATGTTTTTAACACGCCTTATGATCAATTAGTTTGGGATGTTGGACATCAAGCATACGGGCATAAAATTTTAACGGGACGTAGAGAGTCTTTTCATACCAACAGAACTTACAAAGGAATAAGTGGATTCCCAAAAAGAGGAGAAAGCGAATACGATACTTTTGGAGTTGGCCATAGTTCAACCTCCATTTCCGCAGGTTTAGGAATGGCTGTAGCTTCCAAAATATTAGAGAAACCAGATAGACAACATATAGCGGTAATTGGTGATGGAGCCTTAACTGGTGGAATTGCTTTTGAAGGATTAAATCACGCGGGTATAGCAGACAGCAACCTACTTGTCGTTTTGAACGATAATTGTATGAGTATTGACCCTAATGTAGGGGCATTAAAAGAGTATTTAACAGATATCACCTCATCCAAATCATACAATAAAGTACGTGATGAGGTTTGGAATTTGCTTGGTAAAATCAGCAAATTTGGACCTAATGCACAAGAAATTGCAAAGAAAATTGACAAAGCAATAAAAGGGTCTGTTTTAAAAGGAAGTAATTTATTTGAAGCTTTAAATTTTAGATATTTCGGCCCAATTGATGGGCATGATGTGAAGCACTTAGTAAAAGTGATGAACGATTTAAAGAATATCCCTGGACCGAAAATTCTTCACGTGGTTACTGTAAAAGGGAAAGGCTACGATTTAGCAGAAAAAGACCAAACGCTATGGCACGCACCTGGTCTTTTTGACAAGGTAACAGGTAAAATTCATAAGGTTAGTCCTACGCAGCCTCAAGCACCAAAATACCAAGATGTTTTTGGACATACTTTGGTTGAGTTAGCTGAAAAAAATAAAAAAATTGTAGGAATAACCCCGGCAATGCCTTCAGGCTCTTCCTTAAATATAATGATGAAGGCCATTCCTGATAGAGCATTTGATGTTGGTATTTGTGAACAACATGCAGTTACTTTTTCTGCAGGTATGGCAACTCAAGGCTTAGTTCCCTTTTGCAATATCTATTCCACTTTCATGCAGCGGGCGTATGACCAAGTGATTCATGATGTTGCTATACAAAACTTAAGTGTTATTTTTTGTTTAGATAGAGCCGGACTAGTTGGAGCAGATGGCGCAACTCATCATGGAAATTACGATATTCCTTATATGCGTTGTGTACCAAATATGATTGTTTCGGCACCAATGAATGAAAGTGAGTTAAGAAACCTAATGTTTACAGCTCAGGAAAAACCACATGGACCATTTGTAATTCGCTACCCAAGAGGAAAGGGAGAAATGCCTGAGTGGAAAACACCAATGGAGTCTATTGAAATAGGCACTGGACGAAAAATTAAAGATGGGCAAGATTTAGCCTTTTTAACCTTAGGGCATATTGGTAATTCAGTTGTTGGAGTTTGTGAACGATTAAAAGAAGAAGGAATAAATGCCGCTCATTACGACATGCGTTTTGTGAAGCCATTAGATGAGAAAATACTTCATGAGGTGTTTCAGAAGTTTGATAAAGTAATTACTCTTGAAGATGGAGCAATTATGGGAGGAATGGGCAGTGCAATACTTGAGTTTATGGCTGACAATGGCTATAGTTCTAAAGTTATTCGCTTAGGTATTCCTGATCATTTAGTAGAACACGGTTCTCAAAAAGAATTGTATGAAGAGTGTGGGTTTCATCCAGAAGGTATTTACCAAAGCACATTAAAGCTAATGCAAAAGGCAAAGGCGAAAGTTTAACATTACTCTTTCAGTTCTTTTTGTTCTTTTAAAAAAACTTTTACCTCGTGTGGGCGAAAGCCCAGTTGAATTAAATCACCATTTGCATCAAATAATGCACCAT
>JBLIDK010000074.1:0-7024 GCA_047632595.1 Sphingobacteriales bacterium | reverse complement strand
ACCCTGCGGGAAGTTATACGTTCTAATTTTTGCTGATCGATCTCCTGATGAAACCATCGTTTTTCTTTTACTCGAAATTTCATCCAAATGCTTTTGCATCTCAATTTCATATAATCGAGCTCTTAATACCTTCAAGGCCTTGTCGTAATTTTTCATTTGCGACTTTTCATCTTGACATTGCACAGTAACACCAGTAGGTAAATGCACTAATCGTATTGCAGAATATGTTGTGTTTACCGACTGTCCACCTGGACCTGAAGAACAAAAAGTGTCTTTACGGATGTCAGATTCATTAATTTCTACCTCCACATCGTCAACTTCGGGTAAAACAGCCACTGAGGCGGCCGAAGTGTGAACACGACCTTGTGTCTCGGTTTGTGGTACTCGTTGCACCCTATGTACTCCAGATTCGAATTTAAGGATGCCGTAGGCGCCATCTCCAATCACATTAAAGATTACTTCCTTGTATCCACCTTGAGTTCCGTAACTCACATCTACTGGTTCAACTTTCCAGCCTTTTAACTCACAGTATCTTGTATATAAACGGTACAGGTCACCAGCAAATAAACTGGCTTCATCTCCACCTGCTCCTGCACGTATCTCAAAAATAGCGTTTTTATCGTCTTCAGGATCTTTAGGAATCAAGAGTAATTTGATTTCTTCTTCTTTTAAAGCCTTAGCAGGTTCCAATTCATCAAGCTCCATTTTAGCCATTTCCCGCATTTCTGGGTCTTTGTCTTTCGATAAAATTTCTTTATTAGCAGAAATATTGCCAACCATGTCTTTGTAAATCTTGTATTGCTTATCTATTTCTTCAAGCTCCTTATACTCTTTACTTAGTTTTGTATAGCGCTTCATGTCAGATAAAACATCTGGCTTAGTTAGCTCTTCACCAACTTTCACAAAACGACCGTTTATATCTTCTAATTTCGAGAGTATGTTCATTATTGCTTTTTAATTGTATACAAAACTACTTGTTTTTCACGTAAGCAGTATAGAAATTCTAGTTGAACCGTGGTTTTTTTGCACGTTTCAGCGTTAAAACCATCTAAAAGGAGAGTTGTTTCTAAACTTTTACTGTTATAAGCAAACCAAGTTCCTTCTTTTTGGAAGTAAATGATATTTCCCGCTATCGAAAAATTACTAATATTTTTAATAGGAATGGTTTTTACATAGGCCCCAAAATTATCAATCACCAAAATACCTATTGAAGGTTCAAGCAAATAAACCTGTCCCATTTGTTCTAACATTTTGGTTGGCCTCACCGCCTTTCTCAGCACACGACTCAAATCAATGCCTTCCACCAAAGGTTCTGTATTTTGACCGATGCGAATAACCTTGTAATTCAAATTGTCAAACAACCAATAGCTATTGTTTTCGCTTGTAGCGGCTAAAGTAATTTGGTCCAAAACATAGCCTTTAAGTTTAAACTCGTTTAACACTTCAAACTGCCTGTTTAATATTGTTAATTGCTGTATATCAGGATAAAAAATAAGTGTTTTTTGTGGGATAGTGATATCAATACTTCCAATTGCGCCTGCTAATTTGTTGGTATAGGTAAACTGTATTTTTTGTTGCTTTAGATATTTACGAACTTCTTGATTTTCGTTGAGGATGTAAATATCGCCTAGCTTATCAACCGAAATTGATTTTGAATTTTTTGGACTTAGTAATTCGATTTGCTCTGATGGTGTTTGAGCATAAACCAGTAAGGAAGTGATGCAGGATAAAAGTAGTATGTAAATCGGCTTATTTCTCATTAAATTCTATTAGTTCTAGCTTTTGACCATCAAACTTGGCAAAAGTAAAATAGCGAATCCAATCTCCCAGGTTTATATAGGTGCTTTTATCGTTTAAAGGAACCGTTAATGGCAAATGTCTGTGGCCATAAACAAAGTAATCGAAGTGCTTTGTTTCCAGTATTTCTTTTGAATGTTGAATCAGCCACTCCTTGTCTTCTCCCAAAAATGTTTGAACATCGCCTTGAGAGGCTCTACTTTTTGAACTCCAATAGTCTGCTATTCCTAAAGCTAAGTTAGGGTGTAACCTTGCATAAAGCCATTGGCAAAACGGACTAGCAAACACTTTTTTAAGCAACTTGTAATTTTTATCACCAGGACCTAAGCCATCGCCATGAGCGAGGTAAAAAGATTTACCCATTAACTCAATCTCTACAGGGTTAAAGTGCAGTTGAATATTCAATTCATCTGTCAAGTAGCCTTTCATCCACATATCGTGGTTACCTGGAAAGAAATGAATAGGAATACTTGCATCTGCTATTTCAGCAAGTTTACCGAATAAACGTAAATACCCTTTTGGAACAACTTTTTTGTATTCAAACCAAAAGTCAAATACATCGCCCATAAGGTAAAGCGAATGCATATCGTGAATGCAGGTGTCAAGCCAACGAACAATTTTCTTTTCTCGGATGCGGCTTTCTTCAGGATTTGGTGATCCTAGGTGAAAATCAGATGCAAAATAAATTGTAGTGCCCATGTGTTTTCAAAACTAACACAATTTATTGGGCATCGTCAACAAGAAGGGTATAGATTTCCTTTGGACCGTGCGCCCCAAGAACCAATTCTTTTTCAATATCAGCCGTTCTACTTGGACCTGTTACCAGCGAAAGGTTTGATGGAATCTTACTATGACGCTTTTTCACAACCTTCAAAGCATCGGCAATTTCTGATACAATTTGAGAGGTAAAAGCCACGCAAATGTGAACTTCAGGATAAATGCTAAGTAAACGACCGCTTTTTGTGTTGCTAGAGACTAGTATGCTGCCGCTGCGAGCAATCAATGCTTCGCAGGTAGTTATTCCCACATGGGCCTTTAATATGTCTTTTCTAGTAGTATGTAGTTCAACCTTACTTGCCTGCAAAACATCAACAAGTGAGTCTTCATAACAATGAATATCTTCCCACTTTTTAACTTTTACTAACTCGGCAAATTGCTCTAGTAAGGCTTCTCCATTTTCGCAGTAAATAAATTGTCCTCCTGCAATTGAAAATTGTTGTGCAAATTCCACATCTAATGAATCTTTCAATTCACTAAAAATTGGACCGTTTTGGTCAAGCTGGTCAAAAGGGATGTCCGTTTTTTGGATTAATGCCCTTCTAACATTTTTTAATACTTTTTCCTTCGCACTACGTGGATCCATAGTTATGTTTTTGATTTACTTGCATCAATTGCTGGAGAAGATTTATCTTTTCCATTAGTTGAAGGCAAATCTTTAGCTTCTAATGCTTTTTTAACTATAATCTTACCTTCTGCATTAAAAGTAGGTCGCACTCCAATTAATTCTTCTAAATCACTCTTAAATAAAAGCTCTTTTTCTAAAAGTTTTTGAGCAATAGCTTCTAATTCCTTCTTTTTAGATTTTAATAATTTAGTAGTCGTAGCGTGCACTTCATTAACTAAGGCTCTAACTTCCTCATCAATTAAATCGGCAGTTTTCTCAGAAAAAGGCTTAGTGAAATTATACTCACTACCTTGTTGGTTAAATGAAAGATATCCAACCTTTTTATTCATCCCATACATGGTAACCATTGCATAAGCCAATTTAGTTATGCGCTCTAAATCATTTTGAGCTCCAGTTGAAATTTTCTTGAAAGTTAATTCTTCAGCCACTCTACCGCCCATAGTCATGCACATTCCGTCCATTAACTGTTCAGTGGTATATAAATATTGTTCTTTAGGGAGATACTGTGCATAACCTAATGCCGCAATTCCTCTTGGAACGATACTTACTTTTACCAAAGGATCGGCATGTTCTAAGAACCAACCTGCAATAGCGTGACCTGCTTCGTGGTAAGCAACAATTTTCTTCTCGTCGGGAGATATTATTTTGTTTTTCTTTTCCAGTCCACCAATTACTCTATCTACTGCATCATTGAAATCGTCCATTTCAATGCTTTTCTTGTCCTTACGCGCTGCGATTAAAGCTGCTTCGTTACAAACATTAGCAATTTCTGCACCTGCAAACCCTGGAGTTTGAGCTGAAAGTTTCTCAGCATCAACCGATTTAGCAACTTTTAAAGGCTTTAAATGCACTTTGAAAATAGCAGTACGTTCAAGTAAATCTGGTTTGTCAATAGAAATTTGTCTGTCAAATCTTCCTGGTCGTAATAAGGCACTGTCTAACACATCAGGACGGTTTGTTGCTGCCATAATGATTACACCAGAATCGGTTAAGAAACCATCCATTTCAACTAATAGCTGATTTAAGGTGTTCTCACGTTCATCATTTCCACCAACTACTTGATTTTTTCCTCTACTTCTACCAATTGCATCAATCTCATCAATAAAAATAATACAAGGAGCTTTTTCACGAGCTTGCTTAAATAAGTCACGCACTCTAGAAGCACCAACTCCAACAAACATTTCTACAAAATCAGAACCTGAAATGGAGAAGAAAGGAACTTTTGCCTCTCCAGCTACTGCCTTCGCTAACATTGTTTTACCCGTTCCTGGAGGTCCTACAAGTAACACTCCCTTGGGAATTTTACCACCTAAGCCTGTATATTTTTCTGGACTTTTAAGAAAATCCACTACTTCTCTAATCTCTACTTTTGCTTCATCTAATCCAGCAACATCATCAAAAGTTAAATTTACCTGTGTGTCTTTATCAAAAAGTGTTGCCTTTGATTTTCCAATATTAAATATTTGGCCACCGGCACCACCGCCGCCGCCACTGAGTCTTTTCATTAAGAAAATCCAAATAACAACCATAATACCAATCGGAATAATCCAGCTAAGAGCATCGTCAAACCAATTGTTTTTTGAAACATAGCGAATCTCAACACGCTCATCTTGAGAGAATTTAGCCTGAGCCTCATCCATTTTAAGATTGAATGTTTCAACAGAACCTTCAGTAAAGTAGTAGTGAGGGTTTGCGCCACTATTAAAAACGGCCTTGTCTTTGTCAAGATCTTTGTACTTCTCTTGACTTAAACGGTCGTTTTTTATGTAGATGTCAATTCTATAAAGATCACCTTGTTTAAATGCTTCAACTTTTTTCACATCCTGATTTTCAAGCATTTCAGTTTTAAATCGTTGAAATGAAACTTCTTTCGCTTGACTTCCAGAATAAAGGTAATTGAAACCCAAAAACCCGATTAATAAAATTGCGTAAATCCAATAGAAATTGAATTTAGGCTTAATCATAACTGGTTTTTTGCCTTTTCCCTTTTTGGGACTTGATTTTACTTGCTCTTTTTTCGCCATTTGTTAATCCTCAATTAAGACTATATTTTGTAATGCTTTGTTTTTGCATCACCCCATAAGTCTTCCACACCGTAATATTCTCTTTTTGTTTTCAAAAATATATGCACAACTACATCAAAATAATCAATCAATACCCAATCGCAAAGCGCTAAACCCTCTTTGTGCCGAGGAGTTTGCCCACATTCTTTTTCTACGTAGTCTTCTACCGAATCTGCTATTGCTCTAACTTGAACATCAGAATCGCCGTGACAAATTATAAAATAATCGCAAGAAGCACCTTCAATTTTTTGCAAGTCAAGTGAAACTATATCATTTCCCTTTTTTTCTTGCATTCCTAGAATTACAAGATCAGATAACTTTTTAGAACTTAAGGTTTTTATAGCTTTACGCATTAATTGCTGTTAATTGGAACGGCAAAAATATGGAAATCTTTTGCAAAGCATTGACCTACATACCAATTTTATTGGACAGAATTACATTTATAAATCTGAACTCAATTCAACTAACAACTATTTGCTAGAATTGTTAGCTGCAAATAACGGAAAAATTGCGGACGGCACGGTAGTTTTTACCGATTTTCAACGAAATGGGAAAGGGCAGCAAGGTGCATTTTGGGAATCTGAGCGAAATGCAAACTTATTGTTTAGCATTTATTTTGATGTAAAACTAAATCTTTCCACAGAAGTATTTACCCTTAACAAACTGATATCAATAGCTATAACTAATGTTTTGCAGTCCTATCTTTACGTTGAAAAACAAAACAAGTTGAAAATAAAATGGCCAAATGATATTCTAATTGGCGAAGAAAAAGTTTGTGGAATTTTAATTGAAACGAAAGTAAAAAAAGGGTTGGCCGATGGAATTGTTGTTGGAATTGGACTAAATATAAATCAAGTTATTTTTGAAGGCACAAAAGGTGCAACATCATTGCATATAGAAGGGGAAAAGTTTTTTAACAGAAAAGAAATACTGCCCAAAATCTTGTTGGAAATAGAAAAATATTATCTTCAAGGCATAAACCAAAAGAATAAAAGCATCGACACTACATATTTGAACCACCTTTTTGGCTATAATGAAATTAGAGAATTTGAAATAAAGGCTCAAAAGGTACAAGGGAAAATTATTGATGTAAATGAAAAGGGGCAATTGGAAGTATTAATTAAAGGTAGCGTTCAAGAATTTGCTACTAAGGAAATTAACTTTCTTTTAAAACCACAGTAACGTTTTTTAGTTATAGAATAAGATGAAAAAGATAACCGCCGACTATATTTTTACTTTAGATTCTGAGCCACGTCAGGATGCTGTGATTATATTGGATGCTGACGGCACTATTTTAGACATTACAGATTTACAACCTTTCGAAAAAGTTGAGCGTTATAGCGGAATAATTTGTCCGGGCTTTGTAAATACTCATTGCCACTTAGAGCTCAGTCATCTAAAAGGAGCAATTTCTAAGAAAACAGGTTTAGTAAAGTTTATTCAGGGAGTTCAAAAACAACGCCGTAAAACTTCAGATCAAATTCTTAAAGCAATTGAAGAAGCTGAAAAGGAAATGGTTGATGCTGGTATTGTTGCTGTAGGAGATATTAGTAACACTCACCATACCATAAAACAAAAACAAAAAGGTAATTTATACTACCACACGTTTGTAGAAGCATTTGGTTTTTCACCGGGCAGAGCCCAAGCTGTTTTTGATGAACGTTTAGAGTTAAAAGATCGATTTGAGCAAAAAGGCTTATCCGCTTCAATTACTCCGCATGCAATGTATTCAACCTCGAAAGAGTTGATGGAACTAATT
>JBLIDK010000073.1:0-7083 GCA_047632595.1 Sphingobacteriales bacterium | reverse complement strand
TAAAAACCATTTTTTTGGAGTTAGAAATTCCGCAAAGGTTAATATTTATCTTAAAACGGTCCATTAATTCTTGTTTTTGGACTTTTATTTGTTCGATAAAGGTGTTTCCTACTGTTCCCACACCCACACAGAAAACGTTTAGGTCTCTATATTCAGATAAGAAAAACTCTTGATGAACAACATTCAATGCTTTTGTCTCATCTTTTCGATCTATAACACAAGAAATGTTTAACTCAGAAGTTCCTTGAGCAATGGCAACAATGTTAATTCCATTTTTACCTAAAGCACCAAAAAGTTTACCGCTTACGTTGGGCTGGTTCCGCATGTTTTCACCAACAACGGCGCAAATGGCTAAACCAGTTTTAACTTCGGGTTTATTCATTCTTTCAAGCTCCATTTCTGCTTCAAACTCCGCTACAGTTGCATCGTAAGCTCGTTGAGCTTCATTTTCTACTATTGCAACAGAGATAGTATGTTCAGATGATGCTTGTGAAATCATAATAACGCTTACATCATTTTGAGCCAGCACATTGAAAAACCGCCCTGCAACGCCCTTTACTCCTATCATACCACTACCTTTCAATGTTAAAAGAGTAATGTTATTTATAGAGGTAATTCCTTTAATCGTTCCTGAGCTTTTTTCTGATGTTTTCTTGCGGATAATAGTTCCTTTTGCATCTGGGTTTCCAGTATTTCGAATGTGAATTGGAATTTTGTTATATACTGGTTGTATTGTTGGTGGATACACCACCTTTGCACCAAAATAACTTAGTTCCATTACCTCTTCATAGGTAACTTCATCTAATGGAAAGGCATCTTTCACTCTTCGCGGATCAGCTGTTAAAATTCCATCCACATCGGTCCATATTTCTAGAAGCGAAGCTTTTAACGCTGCAGCTAAAATTGAAGCAGTAAAATCGCTACCACCACGACCTAGAGTTGTTATTTCGTTTTGTGCATTTGAAGCAATAAAACCACTTACAACCACCACTTGGGCATTTTGGTTATCCTTAAAGTGTTTTTTTATTTCTTTATTGGTTGACTTATAATCAACTTTGGCATTTGCGAAGTTACTATCGGTTTTAATTATTTTACGAGAATCAATAATAGCTGAATTAACACCAGATGATTGTAAGGCCTTCCAGATAATATAGTTTGATAGTCGTTCTCCTGCAGAAAACACCATGTCCATTACTCTTGGGGTAAGTTCTCCTAATAAAAACACACCGTACAAGACATTTGAAATTTTCTGAAAAAGGTTATCTAGGTCATTAAAAGCTTCTTTTTGTTTCGCTTTTTCAACTAAATCTTTAATTGCATCCTCGTGCCTTAATTTGATACTTGATAAAAGAGTTTTGTATTTTTCATCTCCTTTAGCGGCCAACTGGGCCATTTTTTCAAGGTCGTTGGTAATTCCAGAAAATGCAGAAAACACCGCAACTATATTTTCGTTTTTACTTTCTTTTTTAAGAATTGAGATTACTTCTTTGATACGTTGTGGTGAACCTACAGAAGTTCCACCAAATTTTAATACTCGCATTATTTTTAATTTAAATCTACTTTGGAATTTTGTAGAAAGTTAAGTTATGCCTGAGGTACTCTAACTGTTTGAATGTTTTTGTTTTGTTCGTCGGTTGCGGTTAACCCATCGTGTAAACTAATAATTCGATGTGCATGTTTACTGACATCATTTTCGTGAGTTACAAGAATTACTGTATTTCCTAATTCATGAATTTCTTCAAGTAATCCGAGAATTTCAATAGTTGTTTTTGAATCTAAATTACCAGTTGGTTCATCTGCCAAAATAATAGAAGGATTGTTCACCAAAGCCCTTGCCACAGCAACACGTTGACGTTGTCCACCACTTAGTTCATTTGGCTTGTGAGTCATTCTATCACCTAAACCAACACTAATAAGTACCTCTTCTGCACGTTCTTTACGTTCACGAGCTGAAAAACCTGCGTAAATTAACGGTAGAGCAACATTATCAAGTGCTGTAGATCTGGGAAGTAGGTTAAATGTTTGAAAAACGAAACCTATTTCTTTGTTTCTGATTTCAGCTAGCTCGTTATCCTTAAGCTTACTTACCATTTGATTGTTTAGCGTGTACTCGCCTAAAGAAGGAGTGTCTAAACAACCTAAAATATTCATTAAGGTTGATTTTCCAGAACCTGAAGGGCCCATTAAGGCTACAAATTCATTTTTTTGGATATCAAGATTTATACCTCTTAAAGCATCGACCCTTTCTTTACCCATCATGTAGGTTTTGGTGATGCCTTGTAGTTGTATAATTGGTGTAAGCATATTACTGGCTTATAACTTTAGGTACCCTGAAATAGTCAGAATCCTTTTTTGGAGCGTTTTTCAGCGCGTCTTTATGGCTAATTTTTTGTTCGGCAATATCTTTTCGAAGCACGTTTACCTCGTCACTCATGTAAATTAATGGCTCCACATTTTCCGTATCCAATTCATTTAGTTTTTCAACAAAATCCAACATCCTATTCATGTCTTGAATCATCTTTGCTTCTTGCTCTTCACTAAACTCTAATCGAGATAAGGTGGCTAATTTTTGTACGAGTGTGCTATCTACTTTCATATATCGCTAAAGCACAAATATACATGTTCTAGGAAATCATAGTGGTATTCAGTAAAAAATATTAATTCCTTTGATATTAAATGGTTCAATTGAGGTATTTGCTTTACTTTTGGCACTATGGAAACAGTAGTAAGTGGTATTCGTTCAACGGGCAATCTTCATCTAGGTAATTATTTTGGTGCGGTTAAAAACTTTGTGAAAATGCAGGAAACAAATAACTGTTTTTTCTTTATTGCCGACTATCACAGTCTAACCACACACCCCACTCCAGAAAATTTACAAATGAATGTGCGTAAGGTGCTCGCAGAATACATTGCATCGGGTTTAGACCCAGATAAATCTGCCTTGTACTTACAAAGTGACTTACCAGAAACTGCAGAACTTTACTTATTGCTAAACATGAACGCTTACGTTGGCGAATTAGAACGTTCAGTGACTTTTAAGGAAAAGGTTCGAAAGCATCCCGACAATGTAAATGCAGGTTTATTAACCTACCCAGTTTTAATGGCTGCAGATATTTTAATTCACAATGCACATAAAGTTCCTGTTGGGAAAGACCAAGAACAACACCTTGAAATGACCAAAAAATTTGGTCGCAGGTTTAACCAACTTTATAAAAACGAATACTTTAGAGAACCTGAGGCATTTAATTTTAAAGGAGAATTGGTAAAAGTACCTGGATTAGATGGTTCAGGTAAGATGGGAAAGTCTGAAGGACCAAACAATGCTATTTTCTTGGCAGATTCTCCAGAGCAAATTAAGAAAAAGGTTATGAAAGCCGTTACCGATAGTGGTCCGACTCAAAATAATCAAGAAAAGCCCGATTCAATTAAAAACATATTTACGTTAATGAATTTGGTAAGCGAAAAATCTACTATTGAGCATTTTGAAGATAGTTATAATAAGTGTTCTATTCGCTATGGCGATTTAAAGAAACAATTAGCTGAGGACATCACTTTATACACAACTGATATTAGAACTAAAATTTTAGAGATTGAAAAAGACCAGGATTTTTTAGCTAAGGTTGCCAAGCAAGGTGCTGAAAAAGCGCATGAAAGTGCTAGAAAAACAGTTAATGAGGTAAGAGAGATAATAGGTTTTAAAAAATTCTATTAGCTATTGCTTTATAAATTTTGCTTGAAGTTTTTTGCCAGTATTTAGTTCTTAGTGAGATTTCAGAAGTTCAAAAGAATTCTGAAATGGCAAAAAAGCACTCAAAAACTATAGATTGGGAAAGTGCTTATGAAATTTTAAACGACAAGATACGGCGCAAGGAAAAAGAGGAAGAAAAGAACAAAGAAAAAGCAGCACCAAAGACACGAAGAAGTACTCGACGAGAAAAATCTACTTTGGAGCAAATTAGTGAAAACACCATGATACGTCAATTAAGTAGAACTGTTTTGCGCGAAGTAACACGTGGTTTATTAGGGGTTTTAGGAGTGAAAAGATAGATTTTAATGATTTTAAATTATAAAATATTTAACCCAGAAGGAAAAAAGACCTTAGTAATTCTGCATGGTTTACTAGGTTCATTAGACAATTGGCAGGCATTTGCACGTCACGCAAGTGCTAAGTATCGTGTTATTACTGTTGACCAACGAAATCATGGTAAATCCTTTCATTCCGATGTTTTTAACTATTCTGCAATGGTTGAAGACTTGAATAACCTATTTATAGAACTCAAAATTGAAAAAGCACATGTATTAGGACATTCCATGGGCGGAAAAACAGTCATGAACTTTGCCTTGGCCCATCCAACAAAGGTATTGTCAATGATTTCTGCCGACATGGCTCCGAGAGAATACTCACCACATCATCAAACGATATTTAATGCACTTCAAGCGTTGGATTTATCGACAATCACCTCCAGAAATGAGGCAGATGAAATTCTAAGTAAGCAAATTGACAATTTGGGTGTCCGTTTATTTTTATTGAAAAATTTAGACCGAATTGAAGATGGTTTTAAATGGAAGATGAATTTAGATGTAATTGTTGCCAACTATGAAGAAGTAATTAAGGAAGTAGAGTATTCTAAACCATTTTTGGGCAATGCTTTGTTTTTAGGTGGTGAGAATTCAGATTATATTCAAAGCAGCGATGCCATGAGTATTTTTGAAGCTTTCCCAAATGCGGATATTGATTATGTTAGCAATGCAGGTCATTGGTTGCATGCAGAAAACCCTGTGGAGTTTAGTGAGAAGGTGTTGGAGTGGTTAGGGGAATTAAACCTTTAAACTAAAGCATTTCTAAAGCTCCGTGTCTGGAGATACTTGCCTTGCTAGTATTTGATCATAATTTTAACCGACCAACTTTACCAGATTTGCCACATAACCAAACAATATCCCCACCTTTACTCATTGCATAGTAGCCCTCATTGCTAATTGATTTCCAATTAACTCCTAGGTCGATAGAAATATCAACTCCTGTTCTGCCGCAAGAAATAAATCCATTTTTTATTGGAAGCACGCATGAGCGGTATCCATTTGGTGGCGTTAACACATTAATTTCGTTAATATCAGTAAAAAGAAATACGTTATTTTTACTGTTTGTACTGTCAATATATGAACCACCCACGCAAACAATATGTTGGTTGTTTATAGCAAGTGAAAAAATACCACAACCATCTCCCACTTTCATTGTAGTTGGGATAAGTTCAAAAGATAAGCCATTATCCTTTGAACGATAGATAGCAGACCTTTTCCCTCCTGTGCCAAAAAGCACTTCATTACCATTCTGAATAATTCCAGTTCCACTTGCAGCAAAGCCTGCCTCACCTTGCAATGCATTTGGCAGGTTTCTAACAGTATCCCAAGTTAATCCAGCATCCACAGTTTTCAATACCATCATTTGCGAATCTACCGGATCACCATAAACAATTCCGTTGTTATAATCAGACCAAGTGAATCCGTCAAGAAAAATATTGGGATGATTATTAAGGTATAGCAATGTCCAACTCAAACCACCGTCCTCTGTTCTGTATATTCTAGCATCACTACCTGCCGACATTACAATTGCGGTGTCCTTGTTTAAAGCTTGCACATCTCTAAAATCGATAGTTGAAGTAGTTGAAATCTCTTTCTTTTCCCAGCTTTGGCCCTTATCAACTGTCCTAAATATGGCACCTCCACTACCACTCACCCAAACAATGGATTCTGTAACAACAGAAATTCCTCTAAAACTATTACTTGAAGGTAGTTGAAGTGTTTCAAATTTATAGGACTTTGTGCATCCTGAAACGAGGAATAAGCCGATGATACTTAAATAAAACAGGTAGTTTTTAAACTTTTTACGTGGTAAACTCATGATAACTTTATATTTGCAGTTCAATAATTTCAACTATGACAAATATAACGGTAATTGGTTCAGGTACAATGGGAAATGGAATAGCTCATGTTTTTGCTATGAATGGCTATAAGGTGATGTTGGTAGATATCAACGAAAAGGCCTTAGAAAAAGCCATTGCTACCATTTCAAAAAATTTAGACAGAATGGTAAGCAAGGAGAAAATTAGCGAAAGTGAAAAAGCTGCAACACTTGCCAATATTACTAGTCTTTCCTCATTAGAAAAAGGAGTAGCTAATGCCGATTTAGTAGTTGAAGCTGCATCTGAAAATATAGATATTAAATTATCTATTTTTAAGCAATTAGATGCGCTTTGCAAGCCAGAAACCATTCTTGCAAGTAACACAAGTTCAATTTCCATTACTAAAATTGGAGCCGCAACTAACAGACCAGACAAGGTAATTGGAATGCACTTTATGAATCCGGTTCCTGTTATGAAGTTAGTTGAAATAATTAGAGGTTATGAAACTAGTGATGCAGTTACAAAAGCAACAATGGAGTTATCAAAATCATTAAAAAAGGCACCCGTAGAGGTGAATGATTATCCAGGGTTTATTGCTAACAGAATCCTAATGCCAATGATTAACGAAGCTATCTATTCCCTTTATGAAGGTGTTGCTGGTGTTGAAGAAATTGACACCGTTATGAAACTAGGAATGGCTCACCCAATGGGGCCTTTGCAATTAGCTGATTTTATTGGATTAGATGTGTGTCATGCAATTTTAATGGTTATGTATGATGGATTTGGAAATCAAAAATATGCACCATGTCCTTTATTAACGAATATGGTTGCTGCTAAAAACTTAGGAGTTAAAAACGGTAAAGGATTTTACGATTATAGCAAGGGAATTAAGGAAGCGACTGTTGCAAGTCAATTTGCCAAGTAGCTTGTTTTTAGCTCATTATTAAGTCAGAAAAGTGATGTTAAACGTTGGAACTAAAGATGAGATTTCTACAGGAAGAGGTCTGCAAATAGTAAAGAAAATAATTGATGCTGCTAAAGGTTTATTTGACGTTAAAAGTGAGTTGAATAACGGCACTAATTTTAAAATAACCTTTCCAGCAATTTCCGAAACGGATAATTAGTTTGAAATATTGAAACGCTTGCTCAATTTGTAAGTGTTATTAGATTTTTTCTCATCAAA
>JBLIDK010000072.1:0-7102 GCA_047632595.1 Sphingobacteriales bacterium | reverse complement strand
CTTCCACATATCATAATACTGGCTTACGAGCCATTAGTCCTGCTGTATTACTAGCAAATAACAACTACGAGTTTAAGATTTTCAATAATTTATACTCTCAAACACTATTCTTTAATAACCAGAAGCAACGTACTCCTATTGGACAGAGACAAAGCTACAATACCACTTCATTTTCCGGACTTTTTGCTGTTAAAAAGAACATAAACCTAGGATTTGAAATTTGGCATAGCGCCGTTTCACTAGATAAAGAGTCATCCACACCTTTTAAGGTGCTTTCATTTTCTAACAATCCTGCAGTAAGTCGAACTGAGCTTAGCTACGCAGGACCTAAAATCAAGTATCAAATATTTATGCCATCCACATTAAGTATTTCTGTGCAGCATACAATTTTGATACCTATGGCAAAAGATTTACAGGGTGTAAACGATGGAGGCTTGTTTCTAGCAAATGATGCTTATGTTACAATTAATCAGTTATTTATTGATAAAATGTTAAGTTCAAAACTGCAGCTATTTACCTCTTTTGAAATTTGGACTCGCTTAGATCGAAAATTTAGAACAAGTAATTCCAATTTTACAAGTCCGATAAAGGCTATTTTGAATTACTTTCCTTCTTCAAAATTCACAACGTATGTTATGACAGAATTTACACCTACATATGGTCAAAACCCACTTATACAAGGTTATTACTTTCAACTAGGGCCTGGAGTAAAATATCAAATCACTCCAAAGCTAGAAATAGAGGCGCTTTACACCAATTTTGCCTTGGGAAAGTCACAAGGTGCGGGAGAAACATTTAACCTTGGTTTACGTCTTTTAAGGTAATCTTTTGGATGTCACAATGCAGTTCAGAAGTATTTTTTGTAAATCGCTACTAGTTGCTTGTACATAAATCTATTAAAAAAACAATGAATATGATTTTTAAATCAGCTCTATCACTAGTAACAGCTTCAGTAATTCTAGTTTCGTGCGCTGGAAACAGCATTAACTTATCTAAAAAACAAAAAGAAGGAAGTGCTAAAATAGACCACAGTATTTGGAATACACTTTTACAAAAACATGTTAACGAAGAAGGTTGGGTAAACTACGAAGGGTTTATTGCAGATTCTGCGGAATTAAACAAGTATACCGCTATGTTAAGGACAACAGAGCCTAGTAAACTATCAGATAAAGAGCGATTTGTGTTTTGGATTAACACCTACAACTCATTTACAGTTGACTTGATTGTAAGAAACTACCCTGTAGAAAGTATTAAAGACATTGGTGGCAGTGTCCCGCTTGTAAATAAAGTATGGGGAATGGATTTACCTATAAAAGTGAATGGGAAAACCTATTCTTTAAGCGACATAGAAAAGAAAGAACTTCTGAATAAGCTTTTCGATCCTAGAATACACTTTGCAATTAACTGCGCCTCGTATTCTTGTCCTAAATTGCTGAACGAAGCATTTGCTACAGACAGAATTGAAGAACAACTAAACAAACAAGCACGCTTTTTTGTAAACAACCCAATTAAAAATGAAATTGGTACTGAATCTGCAGAGCTCAGTAAAATCTTTTTATGGTATCGCTTCGACTTTACAAAAGACATGTCGTTAGAAGAGTATTTGAACCAATACAGTGATGTTAAAGTAACTAAAGACACTAAATTTAGCTACAAAGAATACGTTTGGACCTTAAACAAACAACAATAATATGAAGGTTGTAATAATTGGAAATGGGGTTTCTGGGGTAACTACAGCCCGGTACATTCGTAAAATGGATTCTTCAGCCGAAATAGTTATTATTTCTGGAGAAACTGAATACCATTATTCAAGAACTGCGCTAATGTATATTTACATGGGCCATATGAGGTTTGAAAACACCAAACCTTATGAAGATTACTTCTGGCAGAAAAATAGAATTGACTTAGTATTTGATTGGGTTGAGAATGTTGATTACAAGAATAAAAGCTTAGTCTTAAAAAGTGGTCAAAATATTTCATACGATAAACTAGTTTTAGCCACAGGATCAAAAAGCAACATGTTTGGTTGGCCCGGACAAGATTTACCTGGGGTACAGGGATTATATTCTTACCAAGATCTTGAAACATTAGAACATAATACAGTTGGAGCCAAAAAAGCTGTAATTGTTGGTGGTGGATTAATAGGAGTAGAGCTTGGTGAAATGCTTCTTACTAGAGGCATTGAGGTTACATACCTTGTTCGTGAAACACATTATTGGGGCAATATTCTACCTAAAGAAGAATCAACCCTTATAGCGCGTGAAATGGCTAAACATGATGCCGAAATTATCTATGAAGATGAATTAGCTGAAGTTCATGCAGGTTCAAATGGTAAAGCCGAATACATTACAACCAAAAAAGGGGTAAAGCTAGAAGCTGATATTGTTGGATTAACTGCTGGTGTGAGTCCTGCTGTTGATTTTCTTAAAGATTCTGACTTAGAAATCCAACGAGGTATTATGGTCAACAACTTTCTTGAAACCAATATTACAGATGTTTATGCCTTAGGTGACTGTGCTCAATTTAGAGAACCAAAACCAGGCCATGCACCTGTAGAACAGTTATGGTACACAGGAAAAATGCAAGGAAAAGCCCTCGCTAGTACCATTTGTGGTAAAAAACGAGAATATGAACGTGGCACTTGGTACAATTCAGCTAAGTTTTTTGACTTAGAATATCAAACCTATGGTATGATGTTTAGCAATGCTACCGAAACTGAAGATACCTGGTATTGGGAAGACTCCAAAAATTACAGAGCATTTAGAATTACATGGAATAAAGAATCTAAAACCCTAGTTGGCTTGAACTTTTTTGGGATGCGTTTCCGTCATGATGTGGCAGAAAGATGGATTCGAAAAGGAAAGAGTTTAGAATATTGTTTAGAACACCTGCCAGAAGGGAATTTTGACCCTGAATTTTACACTAAAAACGAAGATCAAATAATTGCAGCATATAACGCTCAATTTGGAACTTCAATCAAATCAATAAAAAGACCTTCACTTATAGCCTCAATATTTTAACTATGTCAAAGCACACTACTCTTTCAAAATTTAGTAAAAATGCGGGTATGACTGTATTTTTGGCATCCTTTGTATTGTTATTAGCTACGTTGTTCATGGGTAATTTCACCCTAGAGCAATCTTCCGTGGATTCTGTATTTGGAGAAAAAGCAACCTACATTTCTCCCTTGTTGGAGCCAATTATTGGTAAAACCTATACCAACAAAGCGTCGTTTGTAAGCGACATAAATCAAGCAATTGATACGCACAATGAAACAGTAAGAGCTAATAAGGAGTGGGACAAAGAAATTTACAGTACTTCAGAAAAGGTGTTGTATGTGGCCAAGGCAAGTTTAGTAGGAAAAGTGAAAAACAATGCTAAAACCTTAGGTTGGTTAACTTTTATTTCGGGGATATTCGCCTCCTTAATTCATGTTTTGGCTACAATAAAAGATGCACCTCCAGGAATTAAAAACAACGGAATTTTCTTTAAATCGTTAACCTACAGAGGGTGGATTGGTATGAGCTTAGGCTCGTTACTGATAAGCTTTTATGTGGTTTTATACTGGTTTCCGGCTTATTTAACGGAGTGGATCTATCTTTTAGACCCTTTGGCTGTTAAAATGAGTGGTTCTGCTGCTAGCCAATGGTTTTTATATGGCTGTTTTTATACCATTGCCGTGGTTGTAATGGGAATTCGTTTCATAATTAAATACCGACATAATAAGTACCAAAAATTAAGAACTCTTTCGGTTATGTTTTTCCAAGTGGCTTTTGCTTTCGCGATACCACAAGTTCTGCAATCATTATCATTGCCAGCTATTGATTTAAAGAACATTTGGCCTTTAGATTATTCATTCTTTTTTGAATATCGTTTAAACGACTTAATGGCACAAGGAACTATTGGCTTTTTTATGTTGGGATGGGGTTTAGCCCTAATTGGCATTGGAGTTCCTGTTTTTGTTTACTTTTTTGGTAAAAGATGGTATTGTAGCTGGGTTTGTGGCTGTGGTGGCTTGGCCGAAACTGCTGGTGATTCGTTTCGTCACTTAAGCGATAACGGTATTAAAGCTTGGAAAATTGAAAGATACTTAATTCATGGAGTTTTGGTATTTGCGGTTGTAATGACCGGAGCTGTTTTATATACTTACTTCACTCAAAACAGCACTATTGCAGGGTTAAATAGTTACGATGTACGGAAATGGTACGGCTTTGGGATTGGCTCTGTTTTCGCAGGGGTTATTGGTACTGGTTTTTATCCCTTAATGGGAAATAGAATGTGGTGCCGTTTTGGTTGTCCGTTGGCAGCTTATTTAGGACTAGTACAACGCTTCAAGTCTAAATTTAGAATAACTACCAATGGCGGGCAATGCATTTCATGTGGTAATTGCTCAACTCACTGCGAAATGGGTATTGACGTAAAGTGGTATGCACAAAGAGGGGAGCCAATAATTCGATCTTCGTGTGTGGGTTGTGGAATTTGTTCTGCTGTTTGTCCGCGTGGTGTGCTAAACTTAGAATCAGCAGATGAAGACGGGAGATTTAATGGATATATTCGTCCTGAGGAGATTGATTTGGTTCAACATTTAGAAAAAGTATAATATTTTATCACTTCAAATTCTATTCTTAATCATAAACCTATTATTTTAGTGACATGAATAAGAAAAACCTATTTTTAGTAATTGCTTTATTCTTTAGCACGGTTGCATTTTCTCAAGCAAGCTTAAGTGCAGGGTTATTTGCAGGAGCCATTGTTCCATTTCAAAAAGATATTGTTATAGATAAAGCACCCATTGAAGCTGGCATTTCAGCGAATTTGAATGTTTTAAAGCATTTTGTTGGAATTCAGGGAGTATACTTAAATTATAGTGCGACAACTGTGAATGAAAACAACATTGAAGAAGCCTTTGATGCACAATACGTAGGAGCAGGGCTTACTTATTCTTATAGATACTTAAAACTTCCTGTATTTTATATGGGTGTTGGTGCTACTGCTCGTTATTATAAAAAAATTGAGGGTGCTTCAACATTTGAAAATCCTTCAGATGAAATTAGCCCTACAGTTTTAAACTACGGTCTAAGCCCATCAATTGGAATTTCTGTTCCTTTTATTGAAGTTGAACTACGTCCTGAGCTTTATTTCAGAGATTCGTTTAGCGAAAATTTCGACGCTAGTTTCGACTTCTTACCTACAATTGAACTTAGGTACAAGTTCTTTTAAGCAATTCTTCTGAATCAACCGGTAATATCTATTGTAATGCCCTTTAAGAATGAGGGCAAGCACTTGGTAGAATGTATTGAGTCTATTTTAGCTCAAACCCATTCTAATTGGCAACTTTTAGCTGTTGATGACCATAGTGAGGACAATAGCTTTGAAATTCTAACTCTATTTGCTTCACGAGATAATAGAATTACTGTTTTCAAAAACCACGGCATAGGAATTCTACCGGCCTTACAATTAGCCTCATCTAAAGTATTAGGCGAGTATATTACCCGAATGGACGCTGATGACCGAATGCATCCGCTAAAGCTTGAGAAGCTTTTAAATGCCTTGTCAGGCTCAAAGACTAGAGCAATAAGCTGTACAAATGTCCAATACTTCTCAAATGATGATTTAGGTAATGGTTTTTTGAAGTATGCCCACTGGTTAAATCAGTTTAACACTAACAACTCACATTATTCAGAAATCTATAAGGAATGTGTCATTCCATCTCCTTCATGGATGATGAAAATGGAGGATTTTAAGGGAATAGGAGGGTTTACTGACCTAGAATATCCAGAAGACTATGATTTCGTATTCCGTTTGTACCAAAACAAGGTAAAAGTTGTAGGCGTGAATGAGGTTTTGCATTATTGGAGAGATCATCCAGAGCGAGCATCAAGAAATTTAGAACAGTACAAGAACCAACACTTTTACCAACTCAAATTAAAGTACTTTTTGGAGCTTGAAAAAGATGAAAATAAAGAGCTTATTTTGCTTGGAGCAGGCCCAAAAGGAAAAACTTTGGCCAAAGTCTTGATCGAAATGAAGATTGACTTCAAATGGGCAACAAATAATTTAAAAAAAGTGAATCACAATATTTACGGAAAAATACTTTTTCTATATTCTGATATAACTGATAATCAACAGGTAGTAATTGCTGTATCTCAAAGGGGAGAGCAAGAAAAAATCAAGAAAATGCTTAATGAAAAAGAATTAAGTGAAAATGATCATTTCTTTTTCTTCTGTTAAATGTGAATACTTATATTTGCAGCCCGTTAGTCATCAAAACGGTTATAAGCGAGAATAGCTCAGTTGGTAGAGCACAACCTTGCCAAGGTTGGGGTCGCGAGTTCGAGTCTCGTTTCTCGCTCAGTTAGCACTGAGTTAACAGAGTGTCTGCCCGGGTGGTGGAATTGGTAGACACGTTGGACTTAAAATCCAATGGACATTGCGTCCGTGCGGGTTCAAGTCCCGCCCCGGGTACAAAATCAGTTTAGAGCAAGAGTCTTGAGTAAGAGACAAAGCTTTAAACTGTTTTTTTTTGCTTTAAAGTTTAGACTTTATTAAACTGATTTTCCCTCAATACTCACACTCAAACTCGCTTTTTATAGTTGTGTTCGGCATTTTGCGTTTAAACGTATTCATTGAATGTTGACCTTTTCCGAAAGGGACTCATCGAGCCTGGGAATCGAGTGAAACGAGATATAAGGATCGATAACTAAACTCACACTTATATTTCCCAAATAACATTACTAAATAAGATTCCGAGAACCGAGTGAAACGAGATGTAAGGATTGATAACACCCGCAAAGGAAGTATTGAGTGTGGGTTTAGAGCAGGAGGAGCGCAGTTTCGACTTGATCGAATCTACTAATAATGAGAATTCAATTTAACAACATGTTTGCTTAAACTGAATTCCATATTGCCACGTAAAGTTTTAATCATTATTCAAAATAAATAAATCTTATCCTTGATTAATAATTCTCTCGTAAATACTTAATGTTTCTTCTGCCGTTTTTCGCCAGCTAAAACTTGTAGAATGTTTTAAAGCCAATAGCCCAAGATTATCCCTTAAATCCTTGTCATCAATCATCATTTTCATTTTACATTCTATATCTTC
>JBLIDK010000071.1:0-7163 GCA_047632595.1 Sphingobacteriales bacterium | reverse complement strand
AGTTGAAATTATTGAGCTAAAAGAACACCCTTGGTTTGTTGGTACTCAATTTCACCCAGAATTAAAAAGTACGGTAACCAACCCTCACCCATTATTCCGTCAATTTGTACACGCTGCACTTGACCATCAAAAATCTAAAAAAAGTAAATAATTAATCTTAAAAATGGATAAGAACACCACCACAGGATTAGTAATAATCGGACTTATATTAATTGTTTCTAGTTTCTGGCTAACACCAAGTCAAGATGAAATTGAGCAATTACAACAAAAGGAAGACTCAATAAAACTAAGTAAAGAACAACAAGAACCTTTATTTGCCTCAGAAGTGCAAGAAGATGAAGTTTTTGTTGACACCGTGAAAGCAATAGTTGAAGATTCAGCTTCTCAAGCAAAGTCAGCTAAAAAATTCGGACCTTTTTTAAATGCTTCTAAAGGGGATATAAACACCCATTACTTAGAAAATGATTTAGTTAAATTAGGAATAAGTACCAAGGGAGGATCGGCATCCTTTGTAGAACTTAAGAAGTTTAAAACTTACGATAAACAACCTTTAATACTTATTGATGGCACAAACTCTGAGTTTGGCTTAAATTTAATTGCTACTAACGTTGGTATTTCAACTAAGGATTTGTTCTTTAAGAAGATTGAATCATCTCCTACTTCACTTACTATGCGTTTGGAAGCAACTCCCACGCAATACATTGATTACGTTTACACGATTAAAGAAAAGTCTTACTTAATAGATTTTGATATAAATGTTGTAGGCTTAAATGAATTAATTCCTGCAAATGCGAATTACATCGACTTGATTTGGGCAATGGATATGATCCAAACCGAACAAGCGATGAAAAATGAGCGAATCAACAGTAAGGTTTTCTACAAATTTAAGGGTGATGATGTTGAAAACTTGAGCGAAAATGGAGATGATGAAGAAGATCTAAAAACTCCAATTCGTTGGATTAGTTACAAACAACATTTCTTTTCTTCTTCATTAATCGCCAAAGACCATTTTGATGAGGCTAAAATTAAGTCAGAAACCATTGAAGAATCTAATCGCATTAAAAGTGTAAGTTCTAAAATAACCTTAGACTTTGAAGGAAAAAGCACTCAACAGTACCAAATGAGCATGTATTTTGGTCCTAATCACTTTCAAACACTTAAAAAATTAGATTTAGGACTAGAAAGTCAAATTAGACTAGGTTGGGCAATACTTGGTTGGATTAACCGATTTGTGGTAATTCCAGTATTCAACTTCTTTGGTGGATTTGGATGGAACTACGGAATTGTAATTCTTGTATTAACTATCCTTTTAAAGCTTGTTTTATTTCCATTAACCTATAAGTCGTACATGAGTATGGCTAAAATGAGGGTTCTTAAGCCTGAAATGGAAGAAATTAAGCAGAAATTTGAAAAAGAGCCAACTAAATTGCAGCAAGAATACATGAAGCTTTATAAAAAAGCTGGTGTCAATCCGCTAGGTGGTTGTTTGCCAATGGTGCTGCAAATGCCAATCTTAATAGCCTTCTTTTACTTCTTCCCCTCCTCTATTGAGTTAAGGCAAGAGTCCTTCTTATGGGCAACAGATTTATCAACTTATGATTCAATTTGGACATTTGGAGAGTATCCTATAATTAATAAGATATATGGAGATCACGTAAGTTTATTTACTTTATTAATGACAGTATCTACCATCATCTATACTAGATTAAATAACCAAGTAAGTGGTGCAACAGGTCAAATGAAAATGATTGGTTATGTGATGCCAATATTCTTTTTAGGATTTTTCAACAACTATTCTGCAGGGTTAACTTACTACTATTTCTGTGCAAACATGATTACTTTTGCTCAACAATATATGATTAGAAAGTTTGTTGATGACGATGCAATTCACAGAAAAATTCAGGAGCATAAAAAGAAACCAGTAAGCTTGAAGAAATCTAAATTCCAACAACGTTTGGAAGATATGGCCAAAAAACGTGGAGTAAAGCCTAAAAAATAGTCCCATGATTAAATTACTATCAATTTGTTTAATACTTGCATCGGTTACAGTTGCTAAAAAGTGTAATCGGAGTGAAACTTCAGATAAGACGCAAGAAGCTCAAACTATTACTGATGGAACTGAAGAAACTGATATGATGGTTTATAAACCGTTAAAATCGTTTTCAATAGAAAGAACTGCCTGCTATGGTTCTTGTCCTGTTTACAGCGCTACTTTTTTTGAAGATGGAAGTGTAGAATATAATGGGTATAAATTTGTGGACAGTTTAGGTGCATTTAAAGGTAAAGTAGAACAACAGGATGTACATTTATTAATTGATTTCGCAGTAAATGAAGTTGATTTTTTAAATCTTAATGATAGTTATGTAAAACGTGGTGTAAGTGACTTGCCTAAATGCAAAACCACTTTATTTTACAGCGACACTTTTAAAACTATCACAACAATGAGTAAAGACATGCCTGAGGACTTAAGTTTATTTCAAATTAAAATCGAAGAATGTCTTTCAAAAGTTACTCTTAGTAAAACTGACGAATTACCAAAACGAGTAATTAAAAACTAATAAGAATAGGCAGGTGGTTCAATGCCATTCATTCTAATATATAAATTCGCTTTAGCACGATGGTTGGTAAGATGATCATGCATAAAGTAATACACGTGTTCCTTCGTCATTACTTTACCGCTTGAGTGAGTTATTAGCTCTTCTAACTGAGAACTTTCAGCTTCAGCAATTTTATCAGATATAATTGAAAAAGTATTCTGCATAAATTCAACAATTTCCTCCTTCGTCATATTATCAGCATTTGGTTCTGAATATTCCACCTTATTGCCTTCTATCATTCCTTGTTGAAAAAAACTACACGTATAAGCTATATGCACTAATTGTTGTCCGAATGTTTTGCTCACACCTGTAGGTTTATACGAATACAAATTGCCAGGCATGCTTTCCGCAACTTCTAAAGTAGTTTTGGCAGCTGTAGCCCAAATAGCCAAATAAATTTCTGAGAATTGCTTAGAGCTATCCTTTTGATTTGCCTTTTCACTACCTATATCACAACTTGTGAAAGACAATATAAGTAAAGTTAATAGCGTGGATAAGATAGGGATGGTTTTACATTTCATAACAAAAACATTTGTTTGAATGTAAGTAATATTTTTTATTTCGTTTGAAATGAACGAAGATTTCTATTCACCAATTTTACTTAACGAACCTTTCTTGGATTTTAGTATAGCAAGTTGATAATCAACTGTATTTGTTTCAATTAACGATTAGTAAAAAACCACATTTTCAGTTCTATATTGAGCTTAATTTGCTAATCCAAATGGTCAAAATTGTTTTAGTTCTGTCATTTTCACAAGCTTCTGTAATAGATGTGTTTGATTTAATAACACCCCCCCAATTAAGTAATTATTGGGCTAGAATTACATTTGACTTTTGGGCATTACAAGTATATGCGCAAAGCAAAATCAATACAAATGACAGTAACCTCATAGGATAACAAGTAATTTATTGTTTGTAGTGCAATAACTTTCTCAAGAATGAATAATGTAGGCATATATTCCTAATCAATACTTTCCTATGACTAAAAATGAAGTAAAGTATTAGTTTTAAAGAGATTCTATTAGACTATTTATATATTAAAATAACTAAAATTTATTGTACATTTATTGTTTAATTGAAAGATTGTATAATTTAATTGGTTCATGCAACTCTTTGAAACTATTTTAATCTAACAAAAAGTACAATCCAGAATTTTTTTTCTGTCAAACCTTAACTCAAAATGAAAAAATTATACATACAGTTATTATTTGTTTCTATTTCCTTGCTATTTGCAAATGTTACTTTGGCCCAAACCAATGATAATATTCTAGGTGCTATTGATTTAACTGTTCAACTAAATAAAGTAGATAGTGATACAAGATTCGAATGTGCTAAATACTATTACTCACCAGTTGGTAGTACACCAACTAGACAAAATGTAACCGGTGGAGATGCTGTAAGTTGCGATTGGAATTCCAATATTTACAAAGACGTATGGTTTAAATATACTGTTGACGCCAATACTCCTAACACCTGGATATCTGCATATCAGGTAGTATCAAGTACTAATGCATTTGTACTTGGAGTATATAGTGGAATACCAACAGTTACAGGAAATACAATAAACGGACTTACCTATATAGATTGCTCTTACCAATATTTTACAGATGATATACTATTACCTGCTAGAACTCCACGTGATGTTGCAGTCAATACTATTCCAGTTCCCAGACTTGACTTATCAAATCTACCAATTGGCACTTATTATATTAGACTATGGTCATGGGATGAACCAGCAGCAACTGAACAATTTAATATATGTTTAGAACATGCAGGAGCCGTAGATATTGCTTCAGATAGATGTCCAACAGAAACGATACCTGTTAACTGTGGAAACCTTCCCAATTTAAATGTAGATAAGTTGTTCAAATATCAAAGTAATGCAGGTGTCTTGGGTAACGCAAACAATAACCAGCCAAATGAGCCTCAAGTTTCTCCATACCCAACAACAGACATTGCTGAAGGATGTGGAGCTTTTATTACAACCATTTCAATAGGTGGAGTTAATAATATAATGAATAATACTGCAATTTATGCCTTAGACATGAATTCATGTGGTACTTGTTTGGGAACATTTGAATTAACATTAGAAAATATAGTTTCTGACGGATTTCCTTTAGATCCAATTAATGGCTCGGGGGCAATACAAATAAGTGTATTTAACGAGCCTTGTGCAAGTGGTACTAATTCTATAATGGGAGCAGGAACCTTTGGACAGTGTATTAAGATGAGACCTGCAGGTAACGCTCCTCTACCAAATGGGCGTTATTACATTCTTGTTGATGGACAGAATGGTCAATTATTGCAATATGATATGAGAATAAAAATAAATTATGATGGTGCTGGGTGTGTTAAAGGAATCAAACCTATTGCAGATTTCACTGTAGTAGAAGACACTTTCTGTTATGAAGGAAGTGCTGTTCAAAGTACTATTACATTTACTGGTAAAAATGGTGGTGATGACGGAATTTGCTATACACCTTCATACAACTGGTCTTTCGGTGGCGGAACAATTGTTTCTGGAACTGATGTAGGTCCTTATGAAGTTAGTTGGAATACTGTTGGTTCTAAAAAAGTAAGTCTTGCTGTTACTAATGCAGGCTGTACATCTCCATTAGGTTCTTCAAATGTTTTAATCTCACCTCTTCCTATTAGCACTTTTGATATTCAAGCAGAAGCTTGTGTAGGAGCGGCTGTTTTAGTAACCTACACAGGTGGAGCACCTGCATCAGCAGTTTTAAATTTTGATTTTAAAGGTGGTACTGCAACTCCGGTTTCTGCAACTCAATTTAGTGTTGTGTGGAATTCAGATGGACCAAGAAACGTTACTTTAACAGTTACGGATAAAGGGTGTATTTCAGAAGAAACATCTAAACCTATCGATATTATAGCTGCACCTTCTGTTACTTTAGAAGGAACAGACTTAGCTTGTTTTAATGATAATTCAGGTTCTATTGATGTTGTTTCATCGGGTGCTGGAACTCCTTTTACTTTTAAAATAGGTACAGGAAGTTACGCGGCAACTTCAACATTTACAGGTTTAGCTGCTGGTGATTATACTATTTCTGTTAAAAACAACATTGGTTGTGTAACAATAGAAAACGTAACCCTTTCTGAACCTCCTTCAGTTGCTTTTACTCCTGAAGTGGTAAACACCTTATGTGGTGAATCTAATGGATCTATTGAGGTAACAAATCCAGAAGGAACTCCTGATTTCACTTATCAAATAGATGGTGGTGGTTATTCAGGAACTGCATTATTTAGCAATTTAGCAGCTAATTCTTACTCAATTAGTGTAAAAGATGACAATGGCTGTTTTAAAACAAGTTCAGTTGTTGTTAGTAATACAGATGGTCCAACAATTACTCTTCAAACTAACAATCCTGATAGCGTTATCTGTTTTGGTGATTTAATTGATTCAATTCATGTAACTGCTACAGATGGAACTGCAGGCTACACTTTTGGAATTGAAAATATTGATTCTAATGCAAATGGTAAATTCTTTAACCTTCCAGCTGGAAATTATGTAGTAGAAGTTATTGATGGTGCTGGTTGTAGCGCATTTACTGATCTTGTGGAAATAAGACAAGCACCTATTGTTGCTGTATCAAACATAGAAATTGAAAATGCACACTGTAGTAAATTTGATGGATCAGTAGAGATATTTGGACAAGGTGGTGTTGCTCCTCTTCAATATAGTTTAGATAATGGAACGCCTCAAGCTTCTGGTTTGTTTTCTGGACTAGATAGCGGAGCGTATAAGTTAACTGTAATTGATGCCAAAGGTTGTATTAAAGATACAATCATATCTATTGCAGACCTTGGTTTCCCTACCGCAGTAATAACAGAATCTGCTCCTGAAATTTGCTTTGGTGAAAGTCTTACTTTAAATGGTACTAATTTAGTTCCTACTTCAATTTATAGTTGGACTCCTGATTCAGTATTGGATTTAGTTACAAGCTTTACCGTAAATGCTACTCCAATTGAAGATACTAAGTTCTTTATGACTGTTACAGATCAATTTGGATGTATGTCTGTCGATTCAACAACTATAATAGTAAATCCTATTCCAGATGTTGATGCTGGAGATGATCAGAAGGTTTGTCCAGGTGAAACTGCGCAATTAAATGCAACAGGTGGTACTGTTTACAAATGGAATGCAGACCCATCGTTAAGCGATATCAACATTGCAAATCCAGTTGCAAGTCCAAATGGTACAACCAACTATTCTGTTTTTGTTACAGATGAAAATAACTGTTCAAACTTTGATGAAGTATTGGTAACAGTATTGCCTCTTCCTGTAATAAACACATCAGATACAATTCTTACTTGTCCAAATGTACCTGTACAAATAGGTGCATCAGGTGCTGCTACTTATAAATGGTCTCCAGCAGCAGGATTAAGTAATGCAAACATTGCAAATCCAGTTGCCACTGCTAGAGAAATTACCAATTACACTGTTATTGGAACTGATACAAATGGTTGTAGCAATACTTCAGACTTAGTGGTAGATATGAAAGATGTAGCTATTGCTTCAGCTAAATTCAGAGAGTTTGCTGATAAACG
>JBLIDK010000070.1:0-7184 GCA_047632595.1 Sphingobacteriales bacterium | reverse complement strand
GTAAACTACTTGTCCTATCGAATAACTGGCGGTTCCGCCTGTTCCTGTAGCCTTACCACCTGTGGCAGTTGGGCTTTCTTGGGCATGTAGTCCAACTGAACAAATCAGTGCAACTAAAGTTGTTAAAGTTCTCATATTTAAGTTTTAAAAGCATGAAGATACGATTTTTTTTCTTTGGTTTTTCTATGTTGGGTAACAACCCGTTAAGGAATGTAAATCAATGTAAACTGAAGGTAAATATTGAAAGAATGAATTAAAACAATCCAGATATTGTTCCTTCTTTATCCATTTCAATATGTTCTGCCGAGGGTGTAGTGGGTAAACCAGGCATTCTTAACATAGCACCAGCAATTGGTATGATGAACCCTGCTCCTGCTGCAATCTCAATCTCACGTATGTGAATATCAAAATTTTTAGGTCTGCCAATAAGTTTAACATTATCGCTTAAGCTTTTTTGAGTTTTAGCCATACAAATTGGCAACTTACCATAACCTAAGTCAATAAATCGTTTTAACTGCTTTTTTGCTTTTTCAGATAGAATAACATCTCGAGCGCCATAAATCGTTCTACAAATTTTTTCAATTTTTGCTGTTGGAGTATCTTCTAGGTTGTAAGTTGGATTAAATTTAACCTTACATTTTTGAGCAGCTATTACTACTTTTTCAGCAAGTTCTGTACAGCCTTTTCCACCATCGGCCCAACCGTAACTTAAGGCAACCGGTATGCCTAATTTCTCACAATGCGAATATATTAGCGCCTTTTCAGCTGTTGTATCGCTACTAAAAGCATTTATAGATACTACAACTGGTAAACCAAAGCTTTGAATACTTTCAATATGCTTTTCTAAGTTTGGCATTCCTTTCTCCAAGACTATCAAATCTTCTTCAGTTAAGCTATCAAGCGGCTTTCCACCATGATATTTAAGCGCTCTTATTGTTGCTACCACTACTACCGCTTTTGGCGATAAATTGGCTTTTCTACATTTAATGTTCAAGAATTTCTCCGCACCCAAATCAGCAGCGAAGCCCGCTTCTGTTACTACATACTCTCCTAAACTTAAGCCCATTTTTGTAGCTAGAATTGAATTTGTTCCTTGAGCTATGTTTGCAAATGGTCCACCATGAATAAGTGCTGGGTTTCCCTCCAGCGTTTGAACTAAGTTTGGCTTGATTGCATCTTTTAGTAAAACAGCCATCGCACCCGATGCATTTAGGTCTTTTGCATAAACAGGTTTTCCTTCAATAGTATCGCCTATGTATATGTTTCCACACATCTCCTGCAAATCGTCAAGGTTTTTACACAAGCATAAAATGGCCATGATTTCAGAAGCTGCTGTAATATTGAACCCTGTTTCACGAGGAAGTCCACCTGTTTTTCCTCCTAGTCCCGTTACGATATTTCGAAGAGCACGGTCGTTCATGTCCATGCAGCGTTTCCAAAGTATTGTTCTTGGATCTATTCCTAAGCTTTTAGTTTTACTTTGAAGATTGTTGTCGATTAAGGCGGCAAGTAAATTATTTGCCATTGCTATGGCATGAAAATCGCCTGTAAAGTGCAAATTGATATCAACCATTGGAATTACTTGAGACCAACCTCCACCAGCTGCTCCACCTTTCATCCCAAAAACGGGTCCTAAACTGGGCTCTCTCAACACTACCACAGACTTTTTTCCTATGAGATTCAACCCATCGCTTAAGCCTATTGATGTGGTTGTTTTTCCTTCTCCAGCCGGAGTTGGCGTAATAGCCGTAACTAGAATTAAATTACTTTGTTCTACCTTCTTTTCCTTTATAAGGTGCAAAGGAAGTTTAGCCTTGTTCTTCCCGTAATATTCTAAATCATCTGGTGAGATGTTTAGTTTTTGAGCAACCTCTTTAATGTGGTTGGCGTTTACTTGCTGTGCAATTTCTATGTCAGTCATTTAACTTTTTTAGTTGCTAATTGTCCTATCAGTCATTACTTTGATTTTTCTGTATTTCTTGGATGTGCTTTCACATTCTCAACATAGAATTTAAGTTCTTCAGCTATTTCTTCTGCAGATTTTCCAATTTTCAGTTTAATTACAGGTGAAAGCAAGTAGCCAATGGCATTTTTAGTTTCCATGTCAAATGCAATAGTAACTTTTGTTTGGTTGTTTTTACTAGCTTTTAACGACCATGTTCCGCTCGCTGACCTGGCAATACCTGGCATGCCTTCTGTAATGTGATATTTAAGTCTGTAATTTTTTGAATCGAATTCATCCAGAACTTGAATAGTTTCTCCCCTTTCGGTTATTGTTACTCTTTCTGAATATTCCAAGTCATTAAAAACTTTGGTGCCTCCTGGTTTTGAATTCATAAAATTACTCGACCATAAATGCACTTCAGCAAACTGAAGTCCCATAACACCCCATACAGCGTTGGTTTCTTTATTAATTGTCAATTCTTTTTCGACATGAATATTTTTAGAACCTAAAATACCAAGAATAACGAATGGCGTTACAATAAGTACAGCAATAATTAGCATAATTTTTTTAGTTATTGTTGTGGTTTTCATAAGATTTCTATTTTCAATAAAAGACTATAAAGCTTATTCTGCGAGGTAATTTAAGTAAAATTAGAGCCAAAGCAGTTACTTTTTATAATCGTTAATTATTTTTTTAGAGAATTATTTAAACCTAAGTATATTTAACCTTCAATGATTAATTCATTTAGTTTATTCAAAAAAAAAAGGGTGTTTAAAAAAAACACCCTCTTTAGTTAAAAAGATTTTATTACTTAATTGGGTAGTAAATATCCGTTTGGATTTCACTTGCATCCGAAACTGTTGTAGGATCGTTAGCATAAACTTCCCATGGCAAACCAGCCATTTCAAGGTTGTTTTTAACAACATAGTTGTCTAAAGCCATGTGAACTGAACCTGAACTCATATAGTCGCCCATATGCGTTGCTTTAGCTACTTTACAAGCCGGTAATTCTTTACTTGTAATCATTTCAGTTCCTGGCGCTAATGTTGCAGTTGGAATTCCAGCTTCTAAAACAATTTTACCACCAGGGTTATATTCGTGATAAATTGCAAAAGGCATTCCAGCTATTTCAATTTTATT
The DNA here is from genome assembly GCA_047632595.1 of Sphingobacteriales bacterium. Taxonomy (GTDB): domain Bacteria; phylum Bacteroidota; class Bacteroidia; order Sphingobacteriales; family Sphingobacteriaceae; genus JBLIDK01. The sequence goes on along the minus strand of JBLIDK010000070.1, from coordinate 4,099 downwards.
TTTAGCAACATATTCCATAATTGCACCATATGATTCTTCCAAGGTCGCAGCCACTGTTTCTTCAGTACACTCTTTCTTTATTGTTAATGCGTTCATCGAATTCATATCCATTGTCACGATTTCTACATCGGCAGCTTTTGGTAAGTCCATTGCTTCAGCACGTTTTTTAATTGAACTTAATGCTGCTACATACATGTCAGTCATCATGCCTTTCATAAATAATGCACTGATGTATTTTTCAACAATGCTGTTCATTTTACCATTGTAAACATAAGTTACGGTAGTACCATTATCGTCATTTGGCATAAATGTCCAAGTTTCAATAGCAGGTCTATCTTCAGCACCTTCAAATACAACTTCACAAGTAACACTTTTATATGGTTCAGCTTCTAAAATTGTTAAATAACCTTTTCCTGATTTAGGCCCATCCCATGACCAGCTTGCGCCCACTCCTTTGGAGGTCTCTCCTACTGTTGTAGTCATTCCAGTATCTACACTAGACCATGTAGACCATTCGTTACGTGCTTCTAAATCTTCTACTTGCATGTAAGCTGCCATTGGCTCTGCATCCACATCTTGAGAAACTTCTATGCTCATTTCTTTTGGTAAAAAGAATGAAACTATTACTACAATCACAACTAGAGCGATTAATACAATACCTAAGGTTTTTAATACTTTCATGTTTATTAGTTTTTTTTGGAAGGGTAAAAATAATAATTTTTTTAAACTTAATCCTTATTGTGTAAAATTAGCCTTTAAGAAAGTGTTGGCAATTTTATCTCCTTGCTTTATATGGTTGATAAACCACTGAAGTTGAGTGTCTAACTTCTGCTTATCGTCAAAGGTATAATTCACCTTTTTTTGGTTTAAATCTTTAATAACTTGCGATAATATAATAGCCGCACTTACAGAAATGTTATAGCTTTCAGTAAAACCAAACATTGGTATGGTTACGAAATGATCCGCTTGTTCGGCGGTTTCAGGAGAAATTCCATCTTTTTCGTTTCCAAATACAAAAGCATATGGGCCTTTTTCAACATCTAGATCCCATAAGGATAAGTCGTTTTCATTTGGCATTGTAGCTACAATTTTAAATCCTTTTGCCTTTAATCCTTTAATACATTCTAAATGATTTTTTGTCTCCGGTTCATTGTAATGATTAATATCAATCCATTTGGTTGAACCTAAAGCAACATCAGGGTTTATAGTGTATTCATTTTTATTTTCAATTACATGTATGTTTTGAATACCTAAACAATCACAAGTTCGTAGAACCGCACTAGCATTCTGACTTTGATAGATATCTTCAAGAACAACTGTAAGATAATTGGTGCGTTTATCTAGGGCATTTGAAATTAACCTTTGCCTATTAGGTGTTACAAACTGAGAAAGATGATCGACGAGTGACTTCTTTATTTTTTCGTTAAGAGTATTAAGCATTCATTAGATGTACTTTGTCTACTACACGAACTAATTCAGCTATTTGAAGAAGCTTAGTAAGGTAACCGACAGTGTTTGGATAGTTTAGTATACGTTTTATGTCTTTTTCGTACAATAATGTACTTAGTATAGAAATTGCAGGGATTTTAAGAAAGTCTTTTTGGTTTTCTTTTAATTGATCTTAACCAAAAAATATACTTCTGTTTACATTCTCAAAAGTCTGCTAACAATATTACTAAAGTTTTTGGAACTCTAAAAGAGGATTTCCAGATTCATTTGCATCATTTACATAATCTGTAAAATGTAGTTTGTAAGTTTCGCCATTTATAAACCTAATTACATAATTTATATTAGCGTAAACTTCAATTTTTGGCGTAATCCCTGAAAAACTAACTCCTTTCCAATTAAAACCTCCTATTGCTAATTGGTATGAGGTGTAGTTCAAGTTTTCTGAATTAGTAAGTGTAATGTTATTAAACGTTCTTAATGAATCAATTGCAATTTCTTTTACCGTGACATTGTTGGAAATTACTGCAACCACAGGGTACAATACTGTAGAATTGTTTTGGCTCACTAAAGTGGAATAAACAGATAGGCAAAATTCCCAATCGCTAGTTACAGGTTCTACTAATACTTCTTCATAACCATCAAAATTGATGTATGAAAATATAGAGTTTACATCTGGGCTAACTGAAATGGTGGTGTCCTTGCTCCCATCTAATTTAGCAATGCGAACTGAATGTGAGTTGTCATCTACTGACATTACTTGGATTTTAAAATAATCCTTGCCTAGGTTATCTCTATCTATTACGTATACTTTACTTGGAAAAGCATTAAGCTTAATAATAGCAGAATCAGCAGAGGGAAAAGGTAATGGCTCGAAATCAAAAGTTAAGCCATTTGAAGAGTGAACAGAGTCAAAATTTGATTCATTGGTAAGGGCAACCTTCATTAATTTACTCCAATTCAACATTATTACTTTTTCCTCAGTGGTATTTTTAAACCCAAGGTCCCAATTTTGTCTATTTCTAGTTGCAATTATTGTATCCTTGAGAAGAGAATAAAAATGTTGATTGTTGGTCATTGCACCCATTGATATCTGTCGCATTTTAACTGACGGAGAGGCAGGAGTTGGATCAACCGGTTTAGGATCTTTGCAATTAGCTGCGCAAAAGAGGATGAAAATGCCCATTAATATAAAAACAAGTTTATTCATTGTCATTTTTAGTTAGTTGATATTTTAATGAAATATGGAATGTTCTACCGTATGATAGAGATTGCTGAGCTTGAGCACCATGAATGCTATTAACTGAACCACTTGTCACATCTGCTGAAGTAGTGTTTACTAGATTCTTTACCCCAAAACCTAACCTAAATTGGTCTTTGGAAAAACTCTTAGTAAAGTTAAGATCTAAGAATTGAAAATTTGCTAAAACCTGCTGTGAGGTTTCACCTGTAAGATCTATCGAAAGTTTTGTTGGGTTTATAAATAATCGATACGAAACCGTAGACTTTATTTTTATAACTGGTATAGTATAGGATACCAGAGACTGTAAGTTACTGGAAAGAATGAATGCCTTGGTATTGGTGTTTCCAAAGTTTTCCTTTAGAAGCAACGAATTGCTCACATAGAACTCCAATTTATTCTGTTTAACTTCCACGCCCAAGCTATTTCCATAAACATCATAAGAGTTTAGATTAAGATAAGTGAACTCTAATGAATTTGGATTTGTTGAAACCAATTGGATTAATTTTTTACTTTGGTTAGTGAATAAACTGAAATCGGTTTTAATAATAGTTTTGTTTAAGACCTTCTTGTGTTTAACTGAAAATGAGTAATACTGGCTTGTTTCAGGCTCTAAATTTGGATTACCCAATACATCGTGATTTACATCAACAAATCGGAAGTAAAGTTCATTAATTGAAGGATTTCTAACTCCTTCTGCAAAGGAGAAGCGATAGGTGTAATGATTGTTAACGTATCTAACGTTAATTGCAGGAGCTATTTGAAATCCGTAAAGGCTATTTGAAATTAAGCGAACACCTGGCTGGACTGCTAAACCGTTTTGAAAAGATTTTTTAATCCCAGAAAAAACAGAAAAGTTGGAAATTTGGTTTGTGGTTGAATCATTTAACCTTGTTCCATCTCCCATTTCAAAATCCTCTTCAACACCCAAAACAAAATCAGAATTAATGGTTCTAAACTTAGTATTGTACATAAGCTTTCCATAATATCTGGTTGAAAGTTGTGTGTCTTGATTTGAAGGAGCTGTTAAGGTAGTTTCAGTTGATAAAAGATTGAAGTTAACCTCTTTCTTTGTCCTAACAAATGTGTTATACGCTAATTGAGCATTAATACTTGATGCACTGGATACCTTTTGGTTCAGAAACAAGCGATTATCTACTCTTTTGGTATCAAAATAATTGTCAAAAGCACTTCTACCATTTGTACGAACATCTCCAAATGCAGTTATTTTTTCAGAAGTATAATTAGTAAAGGCTCCAATTTGTAATGACTTGTTTGGGTTAAATATTAATGAGGGCGAAATGAAGTATTGCTCTTTTCGATTCCAATCTAAAGACCTCGTTGAGTCATTAAAGTCTATACCATCAAAATAGTGTCTGGCGGCATCAAGACTGATAGATGTATTGCCAGCAG
>JBLIDK010000069.1:0-7847 GCA_047632595.1 Sphingobacteriales bacterium | reverse complement strand
TTGATTTCAGTTTCAAATAAAATTTCGACTTCTAAACCTAGAAAACATTGTAATTGTTTTTAACATAAAAAACCATTTGCTTTTAAATAGATTTTGGCTTCTAACGTTTCGATTAAAAGATTCATAGATTCAATCGAGTATTCACCAAAGATTTTTGTGAAGTACCTAGCTTTTATTTTAGAAACACCAAATGTTATAATATTCAAAAAAGTGTCATAAAAAAAGGTCTGACAGTTTCTATATATAAAATTAATTTTTTTTATTTCAGGAAAAGGAATATAAGATAGCTTATCGGAGTAGTTAGAAATCATACTTAAACTGCGCTCATGTAATTGCAAATTACATTTGGACTTTTGTCTTAAATATTGAGGATAATTTGCTTCAAATTTTTCAAGAAAGAATGAAGTGCTCCCGACCACAGGAATTTTTTAATATTGAATTTTTATAGTTGCCCGATTAACTTTCGGATTTACCTTTCAAAATTAACATCATCACCATGAATAATATCAGTCATTATTTTAATTCGTCTGTCTTTTACTACAATTAGCCCTAACGTCTCGTGGCTTGTCGTCAGTTGGGGATTTGGTTAACTAAATTTATCGATTTAACCAACTTTAAAGTTTGCCTAAAACCCCAATTGCGCCAAACCGCTGTTAACTGCTTTTGTTACTGCTTTTCGTAATGTTTATCAAATTATTTCAATATTTCTGTCGAATACCAATCCTTTTTTATGCTTTTTGTGTTATCAGAATCACGCATTTTTTTATACAAATTTCAAAATAAAACGAATAACAAAAAACTATCAAAAGATAGAAACATATAGCCATAATTTATTGTAAATAGCTTTTAAAGGCGGTACTTTTACAGTATTAAAAAAAACAAATTAAAATTTATATTTATGTCATTAGTAGGTAAAAAATTTCCAAGTATAGCAGTCGATGCCATTTCTGAAATGGGAGATAACTTAAAAATAAACATCTTTGAAGAAGCCTTAAACAACAACAAAAAAGTAGTCTTGTTTTGGTACCCAAAAGATTTTACTTTTGTTTGTCCAACAGAATTACATGCTTTTCAAGCTGCTTTGCCAGAATTTGAAAAAAGAAATACAATCGTGATTGGTGCTTCTTGCGATACAAATGAAGTACACTTTGCATGGTTGAATACCGCAAAAGACAACGGTGGAATCGAAGGAGTTACCTATCCAATTCTTGCAGATACCAATCGTAACTTATCGAACATTTTAGGAATTTTAGACATTGAATCTACAAGCTATAGCGAAGAAACAGATTCGATTATGACTGAAGGTTCGAATGTGACGTACAGAGCGACTTACCTAATCGATGAAACAGGTAAAATTTTCCACGAAAGTGTAAACGATATGCCATTAGGTAGAAACGTGAACGAATATTTACGATTAGTGGATGCTTACACACACGTGCAAGTAAAAGGTGAAGTTTGTCCTGCCAACTGGGAAGAAGGAAAAGAAGCAATGACAGCCGACCGCACGAGCACAGCCGCTTATTTGGCTTCTCAAGATTAAAATAATAAATTCTAAATTTCAAATTCCAGTCAATAGTATTGGAATTTGAAATTTAAGAATTGATAATTCAAAAAAATATGTTAATCGAATTAAACGAAGATACTTTAGGTGATTTAATCACTGAAAACGAAAAGGTTGTGGTACAATATTCTGCATCATGGTGTGGGAATTGCCGAATCATGAAGCCTAAGTTTAAGAAAATGGCTGCTGAAAATGAAACCATGACTTTTGTCTTGATTGATGCAGAAAATGCACCTAATTCTAGAAAATTAGCCAATGTTTCTAACCTTCCTACTTTTGCAACTTTTGTAAACGGAAAACTATTGAACGAAACGCAAACGAATAAAGCAGATGTTTTAGCTGAATTAGTTAGCGAAATTTCTTCTAACTAAGCTATTATGAAACTACCTGTTATTAAGCATTTAACGCAGTTTATTGAAGACAAGGATCAAGATTATTTGCTTGAAGCCATAGAAGTTTTAGAGAGTCTAACTGAAGTTTCTTCCTTAAAAGACGAAGAGCTAGACGTTCTTGGCGAATTGATTTCAAACATGTATGGCGCTTTAGAAGTGCATAAAATGGTCAAGGATGGAACGGATAAAAAAGAAGCACTCAATGCTTTTATGAAACGTGTTTTAGGTTCTATTGATAAATAAACGTGCAAAATCTCTTATAAAAATTAAATCAGCATCAGTAATGGTGCCGTTTGTAAGCATTCCAACTGTCCGTTTAAATGGTTTTTTTTAGTGTCATTTTTTTATAATTATGCACAACATAACGATAAACGTTATAGCGTTTATCTTGATTATAATAACACTTCAAAAACACTAAAATGAATCTGTTGGTCTACGGACTGATTATCTTGGCTGAAGCTCTACTTTCCAGTAAAATAGGCTTTGTAAGGTGCTCCAAGATATAAAAATTAAGAATGGTTTCTTAAGCAATGGAATGGAGGGATTTCGGAGTGTATTATTATCGAACCGCCAAGTATTTTGTTGCGTATTTTGATTGAAAATCAAAATACAAAAACACCTAACGTAGCTTACCAATCCTTGGCTGTGCGAGAGGCGAAAGGCCTATTTTAGGAGGCGTTGTTTAGTGGGTTTTTGCTGATTATTTTCCTCTTTTAATGTTACTCAATTCTTTAAAATCGATTAAAAAAGGTACTATTCTTTCATATACATCTTCATCAGATTCGTCATGATTAGCTAAACAGCGATAATATTTTTTCACTGCCACATTCTATAGACATAACCCGCTCACCTGTTTTTATAGCAAACTTTCTAAAATTACTTTTATTGCCTTTTGTAAGGCCAACTAGGGTTAGATTTACCACGCATAATTTCTGATTTTACTCAGAAAACAAGTCTTAAAAAAGTGTAAACAGCGTCCCTTTAACTTTGCAAACAATCTGCCTTTAATCTTACCTGTTAACCTCATGGATTATCTTTTCCTAAACGCTCCGTAATAAGACTATTAATCCAAGCACTTTTAAGTGGTTTAGAGCCATCGCATATAAAATGACTCTGATGGACCTACCATCATCTTAATTCCAGTATTCAACCTTTTTTTTTGCCGTGGTCGATTCTTGTCAAACTAAGAGTAATAAGGTATTAATCTCACCACTTTGTCTATTACAAGATACTTTATTAAATACAAAAGCGGTTTGAGATTACTCCCAAACCGCTATTGATTTTATGATTTGTTGGCCGTATTTTTTATTGTTTTAAATCAAAACGATCTAAGTTCATAACCTTTGTCCAAGCACTAATAAAGTCTTTAACAAATTTTTCTTTGGCATCATCACTTGCATACACCTCTGATATGGCTCTAAGTTCAGAATTAGAACCAAATATTAAGTCTGCTCTTGTTGCATACCATTTTACTTCATCCGTTTCTCTAACCTTACCTTCAAACGCTATTTTATCTTCTGATGTTGGAGTCCAGTAGGTACTCATATCTAAAAGATTGACAAAGAAGTCGTTAGTAAGTGAGCTTGGATTATTGGTTAGAATCCCATTTTCTGAATCATCAAAATTTGCATTTAAAGATCTCATTCCACCTACAAGAACAGTCATTTCAGGGGCTGTTAAAGTTAAAAGCTGAGCTTTATCAACTAATAATTCTTCAGTAGTAAGAGTGTATTTTTTCTTTTCATAATTTCTAAATCCATCAGCCATTGGCTCTAGTACTGCAAATGATTCAACATCTGTTTCCTGCTGAGTAGCGTCTGTTCGCCCAGCTGCAAAAGGAACTTCAATATTCAAACTAGCTTTTTTGATTGCTTCTTCAATTGCCACATTTCCACCAAGAACAATCAAATCAGCAATTGACACTTTTTTATTTCCTGAAGTTGCATTGAATGCTGCTTGAATTTTCTCATAAACAGCTAATACTTTTTTCAGCTGTTCTGGATTATTACATTCCCAATTAACTTGAGGTGCTAAGCGAATTCTAGCACCATTTGCACCACCTCGTCTGTCAGAACCTCTGTAAGTTGATGCGGAAGCCCATGCCGTTTCTATTAAGTGATTATGCGAAATATCTGAATTAAGAATTTTCTTTTTTAAGGCATCAATATCGGTATTTGAAATAAGTCCATAGTCTCTCAATGGAACCGGATCTTGCCAGATGAAATTTTCTATAGGAATTTCAGATCCTAAATAGGTTGATTTTGGCCCCATGTCACGATGAGTAAGCTTAAACCAGGCTTTGGCGAATGCTTCATCAAAGCTTTTAGGGTTGTCAATAAACCATTGACAAACTTTTTTGTATTCAAGGTCAAATTTTAATGCTAAATCTGAAGTAAGCATCATTGGTCTTACTCGTTTGTCCTTGTCAAAAGCATCAGGGAAAGTTTCTCCAACATCCTTTGCTACCCATTGGTGAGCTCCTGCAGGACTTTTAGTTAATTCCCATTCATTATTAAATAATATGCTTAAGTATGCATGGCTATATCTTGTTGGTGTAGGTGTCCAAGTCACCTCAAGTCCTGACGTTATAGCATCTTTACCTTTACCAGATTCATAGGTGCTTTTCCATCCAAACCCTTGTTCTTCAATACCTGCTGCTTCAGGCGCTGCCCCAACATTGTCTGCAGGTCCTGCTCCGTGAGTTTTCCCAAAAGAGTGTCCTCCAGCAATTAAAGCAACCGTTTCTTCATCATTCATACCCATTCTAGCAAATGTAATCCGTATGTTTTTAGCAGATGCTACGGGGTCAGGATTCCCATTTGGTCCTTCAGGGTTTACATATATTAATCCCATTTGAACTGCGGCTAAGGGATTTTCAATATCTAAATCCATCACGCCATTTTCATTTAACCTTCTTGATGCTAACCAATCACCCTCTGGTCCCCAGTATATATCTTCTTGCGGCTCCCAAACATCAGCTCTACCACCAGCAAAACCAATTGTTTCAAACCCCATTGATTCTAATGCCACATTTCCTGTTAGTATCATGAGGTCAGCCCAAGAGATATGCTTTCCATATTTTTGTTTTATTGGCCAAAGTAATCTTCTTGCTTTATCAAGGTTTCCATTATCTGGCCAACTGTTTTGCGGAGCAAAACGTTGTATACCCATTCGAGTACCTCCACGACCATCACCTGTTCTGTAAGTACCCGAACTATGCCATGCCATGCGAACCATTAAGGGACCGTAATGTCCGTAATCAGCAGGCCACCAATCTTGCGAATTTGTCAATACTTCTTCAATATCTTTTTTCAATTGAACATAATCTAGTTTTTCAAACTCTTGTTTGTAACTAAAATCCTCCCCCATAGGGTTTATAAGTGCGGAATTCTGAGATAAGATATCCAAATTCAATTTATTTGGCCACCAGTCATCATTATTTTTAACAATAGAAACTTGATCTTTTCTATGCCCTGTATCATAGCCAAATGGACATTGTCCATCTTCTTTCATTGTTTGTTCTTTTTGATCGGTGTTACAGCTGACCACCGCAGCTACTAACCCTATTAATATGAAACTTTTTTTCATAATTTATTTATTTTTAATATGTTCTAATTATTTAAAAATGCAGAATACATCCATACTAATTTTTCTTGTTCCCTGATATAATCGCTCATTAATGCTCCAGTACCTTCATCATTTGCATTGCTACTAAACTCTAAAATGTCTCTTTGTTTACTTAGTAATATATTAAAACTGCTTAACAAGGACTGTATTGTTCCATCCGAATCATTGGTATTCTTCACTTCTTGAATAGAGGATAATTTTAAATAATCAGAATATGCATGGGTAGGGTTACCGCCAAGAGTTAAAACTCGTTCAGCTATTTCATCTACCTTTATTAGTAAGTCGTTATAAAGCTCTTCAAATTTAGCATGCAATTCAAAGAACTTATCTCCTTTTATATTCCAGTGGAACCCTCTTACATTCATATAGTATATTTGATAGTTTGCTAATAAAATATTTAACTTATCTATCAATTCAACTGATTTCTCTTGATTTAACCCGATTCTGTTCTTCATAATTGTTATTTATTTTCTACAATACAAAGATGGTACATTAATTACATATACAAAAACTATATTTTAGATGTTAATATCAATGCGGTAAATATTAGTCGTATAATTGCATTTATGAATATTCAACAATTCCAGTATGTACTGGCAGTAGTAGATTTGAAAAATTTTGAATCCGCTGCAGAAAGATGCTTTGTCACTCAATCAAACTTAAGTACAATGATTGGTCGTCTTGAAGATGAAATAGGTATTAAAATATTTAATAGAAAAACTAAACCTGTGTCGATTACTCCAGAAGGAGAACAAATTATTGATAGATTACGAATTGTGATTAATGAAGTAGAATCACTTGAAAATGTAATCCAGGAACTTAAGGGTGAAATGGCTGGAGAATTGAAAATAGGTATCATTCCTACAATAGCTCCATATCTTCTTCCATTATTTTTAATGGAATTTGCAAGTAGATTCCCAAAGGTAAATATTATTGTTAAAGAAATGACAACTGCTCATATTCAAAAAGCGATAAAACTAAGAATGCTAGACATTGGTATTTTGGCATTGCCTTTAGGTGATGTTGAGTTAGATGAGATAGAACTATATACTGAACCTTTTTTGGTATATGATTGCAGAGATGAAAAAAGTGGCTCAAAAATTTCTATTAATAATTTAGATTATTCTAAATTATGGCTTTTACAAGAAGGCCATTGTTTGCGCTCTCAAGTCTATCAAATTTGTGAACTATCCAACCAAAATCCAAAATCCAATATAAATTTTGAATTTGAGTCTGGTTCAATGGGTAGTTTGTTACGGTTTACAAAATCCAGCAAAGGCATTACCATAATTCCATATTTAGCTTCTATTGATTTACCTATAGAGGAGAAAAATAATTTGGTAGAGTTTAAGGAGCCAATACCAGTGCGTTCAGTTGGCTTATTAACACACAAATTTTTTGTAAAAAAAAGACTGGCTAATGAACTAAAAAAAATCATTCAAGACTCTGTTTTGGAGTTACTACCAAAGATAAAAGAAACTGAGATTATCAAGCCGGTTTAATTACGGCCAACGACTCCGGCATCAATCATTTAAAGGGAGTTTCACCCTAAACCTCTCACAACTTGTCCCGCTTTGCTGGAGAACCTTGCTTGGAAGCCTCCCTTCACACAGATTGCCCCGTTTTTTAGGCGGCTCTTGTTGTACAAATCTGAGTCACTAAATTTACTTATGAAAAGTTCAGGTAGCAAAACCATGTTAGGTATTGTTTCCTAAAAAATGACAACCATTTGTATGCTTTTATAATACGGATATTGTATCGCTTATAACGTCTCCTTAACCACCAAACCAATCGACTGCTTAATAAGCGGAAAACTATGGTAAGTGCGTATATCTTAAATTTCCCATAATAATGCATTCAAGCTCTAATCATTGGATTGAGATATTGGGCTACTCCTACTCTGCTTTTATAGCTTAACTTATTCACTTTTAGGATTTCCAATTTATCTGCTATTCGTTTTCTTAAACAGATCCTTATGGCACAATCATAACCTAGAAACAAGCGTTTCTTTTTTTTAGAAAAGGCCGTTCTTGGTTGAAATGAATATTCCGAAAAATCGAGCTTGAAACTCGGATTCTTTTCTTGGCTTCGATGGCATAAGCAATAGACAAGTTTTGTCTTTTCTGTATGTAACTCTAACCCTACCGATTCCTAAACTGTCATTAAAGAATCTATTTTCCTCCACAACTGAACGTAGCATCTGGCTAGGCTCTATTAGTGAAGGCCTCTGGCCAGAAATTAGTTATTAATCCTATTGATAAATGCGG
>JBLIDK010000068.1:0-8780 GCA_047632595.1 Sphingobacteriales bacterium | reverse complement strand
TTATTTAACCTTGCCTAAAAATAAATCTTCGAACCTGCCTCTTGTTGTAAATGTTAAATCTAGTCCGTGGGGTAGAGATTATTGGAAATTTAATGAAGAGTGCCAGTTTTTAGCAAATAGAGGTTATGCAGTTTTGCAGATTAATCACAGAGGAAGCATTGGTTTTGGTAGAGATTTTTGGCAAGCATCGTTTAAGCAATGGGGACTAGCCATACAAAACGACATTACCGATGGAGTTAATCACGTAATAGAAAAAGGTATTGCCGACCCAAAAAGAGTGGCAATTTATGGTAAAAGTTGGGGTGGATTTTCTGCTTTAGCGGGCGTTTGTTTTACCCCAGACCTTTATGCCTGTTGTGTTGATTACGCAGGAATTTCGAACTTTTTTACTCTTTTTAGAGATTTACCACCATATTGGAAACCATATTTAGAGCGCATGTATACAATGGTTGGAAATCCTGAAAAAGATGTGGCATTATTTAAGCAAATTTCGCCCATCTTTCACGTTGATAAAATAAAAGTACCAATCTTAATCGCTCAAGGCGAAAATGACCCACGGGTTAGTGAACAAGAAACAGCGATGTTCGTTAAAAAGTTAAAAAAGCAGGGCGTTGAAGCTACCTACCTAATGAAAGAAGGAGAAGGACACTTGTTTTCTAAACAGGAGAATAGAATTGAGTTCTACCAAACAATGGAGAAGTTTCTAGACAAACATCTTAAGGCTAAAAAGTGACGGAAAATAAGCAAAAATATAGACGTAGCTTATTCCTAATTTCTTTGTTTATTGGGTTGATTTCTGTTGCTTTAATTATCACTTTGTTCTTTAGTTTCCTGTTTACTCAAAAACTTATTGAGAGTAAATTCAATAATGACAGAAGTGCCGTATTAGACAGTACTGTAATTATTTACAACGAATTTATTTTTAACGAAATTCCAACCCTAAGCTTGTACAAAGGCTTTCTTGATTCAAATTCTGTTTCAGATTTAAGTAAAGATTACTTTAAAAAGTTTCCCTTTATTGAACAGATATTGTTTTATGATGTTGAGATAAGCAACCAGCCTATTCAAGATGGATTTAGTCTAGATAAATTCTCAGTTGGAGTAAAAGCGGTTTACAACTTTGTACCAGAGTCAAGAAGTAGTGAGTCTTCAGTTCTTTTTAGAAAGGGAGAAAAAGGAAGTTTTTCAATTAGAGAGGCTAATGATTTGAGTAGATCTGTGTTAAAATTTACAGAATATATTGCTTCACTCGAAAACAACTTCTCGCTAACAAATGAAGACATTTTTAAGATATTTTATACGTTTTACAACGATTATGTGAGTTTTATAAATGTGCCACGTGAGGCAGATTTAAGAATTTATAGTGATTTAATGTATAAGGACTTGCCATTGAGTCCAAAGTATGATCAAGATGTAATAACCTTTAAACTAAACCCAACAAAGCTTCCAATTACAAACACTAATGCCTCATTGTTCGAATACATTGAGGTCAAACCAATTTACTTTGACTCTCTGCAATCGGAATCTGGTTATTTAACTGCAAGTGCTCCACTTCCAGGTGCATTAGGAGATTTTCAATTGTATTTTATTTCATCCAAAAAACACATTTCCAAATGGGTCGCGACGCTTTTTGCGCCATTAGCATTAATTATAATTGTGGTTTATGGAATTATGGTGTTAATAGGCTTGCTAATCTATCGGAATCTGAATGTTAATCAGCGCATGTTTAAACTGCAGTATGATTTTATAAATAACATAAGCCATGAGTTTAAAACGCCGGTTAGTGTAATAAAAATTGCTGGAAACAATATGAAAACCTCAGATAATTTGAAGGTGGCGGAAATAAAACATTATGGCAAAATATTAGACGAGGAAGCTGATAAGCTGAACAACTTGATGACCAAATTGCTTTCAATTACTCAATTGGAAAACAAGACAATTCAGTTTCACAAAGAGCAGGTGATTCTTTCGGATTTCATTCAAAGCGTTTTAAACGAATATTCCATTCGATACCCAGATTTTGTAATTACGCATCAGCTAAAAGAGGTTGAGACTTTGTTTGCTGACCCAGTAATTTTGGCGAGTATTTTTCAAAACTTCATAGACAATGCCTACAAATACAATGAATCGAGTCCAAAAACACTAAAGATTAATATTTTTAAAGAGAAGAAGAACACCATTGTGGAGTTTACCGACAATGGAATTGGCATTTCTGAGAACGAATTGCAGAATATTTTTGAGAAATTTTATCGGATAAACAATCAATTTAACCAAACCGGGAGTGCTGGAATTGGACTAGCGTTTAGCAGTGAAATGGTAAAGGCAATGGACGGAAAAATATCAGTAACGAGTACATTAGGCTCAGGAACTACATTTAGGCTACAATTTACAAGCAATAAGAATCATGGATAAGAACAATACTAAAATTGCGATAATAGAAGACGACGAAAATTTACGTTTTTTAATTAAACACAGGTTAGAAGCCGAGGGGTATAAAATTATTGAAACGGCAAATGGTGCTGAAGCTGAGGAATTAATCAAAAAAGAGAATCCGGATGTAGTTTTATTAGATTGGATGCTTCCAGGTAAAATGGGAGATGAAATTTGCCAAGGATTAAGAGACAGTGGTTTTAATAATATAATCATAATGACAACAGCAAAAGGTCAGGATGTAGATAAAATTAATGCCTACAAATTTGGGGTGACAGACTTTATGGCAAAGCCATTCAATATTGAAGTGCTATCTGCATTAATTGAGAATAAGCTGAGCTTCTCAAAAATGATTTCAGAGAATGATGAGGTAATGGAGTTTAACGGTTTTAAACATCAGCCAAGCATTCATTTGTTGACAAAAGACGGAGTTAGAACTGAGTTGACCATTTTAGAGAATAGAATACTTTTTCATTTTCTTAAAAACCCAAACAACGTTATTTCTCGAGAGGACTTAATTAAAACCGTTTGGGGTTATAGCAGTGATGTGAATACAAGAACCTTGGATATGCATATTGTTCGTTTAAGAAAGAAAATTGAGCAGAACCCAGAAAGCCCAACTCAATTAGAAACGGTAAGAGGTGTAGGGTATCGATTTAATGTTGCTTAATTTTCCTACTAAAGTTTAACAAACCTTTTAACCTGAATTGCATTCACATAACTAACCCTTAAAAAGTAAATTCCAGAAGGTAAATGGGCAATGTTAATTTCATCGTTAATTTTAGTAGATGTAAGGACAAGTTTTCCATGTAGGTCAATGATTTCTATTGAAGAAATTGTGACTTTGGTGGACTGAAAGTACAATTTCTCTTTAGCTGGATTAGGAAAGATTTCCCAATTTTTCTCTTCATTATTTAGGACGCTTGTTGGCTTCGGGGCTACACAATCTACACTATCCTTATAGGGTATTCTATCTCCAACATAAGGGGCGCAGCCTAAAACATTTTCTACCAAAAATTGATTCATGAATTGTAGGGTTGTATCAAGATAAGGCTCCCATACATCTCCCTCATAATCCTCCTCGTTGTAGGGTACGTGACCTGCACCACAGAATGTATAGAATTCTTCATTGAAACCTAAATTTCTTGCTCTTCTGTGAATATCCAAACTCCCAGAAACAGGAATAATTGGGGCACCTTCAACCTGAATTACATCACTTCCATACGGCACTGTTCCATCTTCGGTACCGTGAACACTCAAAAGCGGAATCTCGTCTTGTGGAGTTATCCAACTTGTATCGCCAATAGCTCCACATAAATTCATTATTGCCTTTACATTATCTGAATGTTGGTACAAATCATTGGTTTTTCCTCTTAAACCATCAAGACCTAAAGGATTTGTTAAACTGTATTCGGTCGTATCAATTTCGTTTGGTATTTCAGAGGGCTCGTTTAAAAAAGCCATGTGAATACCAATAAAACCACCAGCAGAGGTGCCAGCAAAAATAATATTATTGGTGTCTATTTTGTAAGTAGCGCGATTCTCTTTTAAAAAGCGTACAACCGCTTTTCCGTCCTGTAGAGCCCTAAAAACGGCACGCTTTCCACCCGTTTCATTATAAACTTCCCAACCTAAACGGTACTGCATGGCAACAGTTACATACCCTTGTTGAGCGTAATAGTTACAGAAAGTTACTACATCAGTGTCTGTTTTAACTCCATCAATAAAAGAACCACCATGAGCAAAAATGATTAATGGCCTTAGTGTGGCGTTGTCATCAGTGGGCTCATAGATATCTAAAAACAAATCTTGAGTTTGTCGTTGATAATTTACGTTTGTTCCATACTGAACATCGGAAGTCACAGTAACATCATTAAAAACCACCTCCCTAAATCTTGGAGCAAGTTCGCAATAGTTTTGTGCACCAACACTTGTAACTATCAAAAAGGCAATTAGAATTGTATTAAGCTTTATCATCCTTTAATTATTCTTGCATAAACTTAACACTAATTACACTTTTTTCAAAGTTGGCTACTGATCCTGGTGGAATTAGTTGAATATTTCGATGTATTCACCAAATCTATATTGTTTGTTTCGCTGGTCGCCAGTGAATTCAGAAACAATGCCCAATTTTTCCAGATCACGAATTAGTTTATAAGCTGATGGTAAAGAAATTTCACAAACATCACTCACCTTTGCTGCATCGGTAATTGGTCGCTGGTATAGCTTATTTATAACTAGTCTTGCATTACCGGTTCTACTGCCTAATTGCTGTGCTTTTTCATCGGTTTCGCGCTGTAGCTTTAAAATTTTATCAAAAGTTTCTACACCGTTTTTAGCACATTCGTTTATCCCTACAAGGAAAAACTTAAGCCATTGTTCAATATCATTGTTCTCTCGTGCTTTCATCAAGTTTGAATAGTACAACGCTCTATTTCGCTCAAAAAAGTCTGATAAATACAGAATAGGGTTCTTAAGTATTCCTTTTTCTACCAAATAAGTGGAAATCAATAGCCTTCCAACTCTTCCGTTCCCATCTAAAAAGGGGTGAATGGTTTCAAATTGATAATGTATCAACGCAATTTTCAAAAGTTCTGGTAAAGGGTGGTCTTCATTATGCGCAAATTTCTCCAAATCACTCATTAATGAATCGATATCCTTAAAATTTGGTGGAACAAAAGTTGCGTCCGAAATGCTTGCCCCTCCAATCCAATTCTGACTAGTTCTAAATTCTCCTGGAATTTTGTTTTTTCCTCTAACTCCTTTTAGAATTCTTTTATGCGCTAAGCAAATAAGTCTTGATGAAAAAGGGAGTTCCTCTAATTTGTTTACTGCAGTTCTTAAGGCAATAATGTAGTTTTGAACCTCTTCCCAATCATCTCTTTTTTCTGATGTAAGTTCATCCACATCACGAATAGCTTCTTCAATATTGGTTTGAGTTCCTTCAATTTTGCTCGACTTTGTAGCTTCTTTCACTACATGCATGCTAATGAAAAGGTCTATATTTGGGACATACTCAGAATACATATCTAGCCTGCCCAATTGTCTATCTGCTTTACTTAATAAATTGATGATCTCAATGTTATCTAAAGTCCATTGGCGATTGATGAAATTGGGCTGAAAGCTTTTGTATGCCCCTTGATTTATATATGTTCCTGCTCTAAAGTTTTTCATCACCTTCTTAAACAAAGGTACTCACTAATTAAGAAAAATACAAAAAACTTAAATAAGATATTTTACTAATTAAGAAAAATACAAAAAGCTTAAATAAGATAAAAGGCTATTTAAGAATGGTTAACTCAAAAACCAACGCCACTTGCAACAACATCATACCATCCACTACATAATGGAAGTACAACCCGTTTTTTTGGTTTTTGCTAAAGTAAATAGCCACAATAGAAATGGCTGCAGATAACAACAAAGCAAATTTATAGTCGGAATTGAAAGGATTTAGTAATACAACTAGACCAAATAGTGCCATAATTAAAATGCTCATTTTAACGCTTTTATCTTTACCTATAAGAACTGGAAAAGTGGGAACCTTAGCTTCAATATCTTCGGCATAATCTCTAAAATCGAACGGTATTGCTAAAGCGAAAAGAAATATGAATCGTTCAGCAATAAATAAGTAGTGCGTATTGTCCAGTTTGTCACCCATTAAAATAAGTGGAATTACCGCAGTGCATGTAGCCCAAACTATTGCAATTAGCGCCACTTTAACGCCTGCAATCTGCTTTAATGCCAATTTTGAAGCGGACTTGCCAAAGAAGGGGATGTAATATAATATCGATAGTCCGAACAAAAGAATAAGAATAATTTGGACATTTAATGGAAAAAGTATCCAACTGAAACTACACCATAACATTCCCAAAACAAAAAGGAATGCCTGCCAAATTTTAACTTTAAACTTCTTACCTTTTACTAAAGAAACTCCAAAAATTCGAAGAACTTGAACATTGTAGATTAACAGTACTCCAATGAACAAAAAGGAAAAATAATGAAAGTCACCTAGGTTAATTCCGTGAAGATATGGGGTTAAAGCCGCCAGTGAAACACCGCACAATGCAATAAACAAATGGCTATCGCCTATAAACCTAACTATGCGACTAAGCATGTTGTTTTAAGGTGAAAATGGTTATTTCAGGAGGCATGCCAACTCTACCTGGGAAACCTAAGAATCCGTAGCCTCTATTTACATAAAGCGCTTGTTGTTCTTGGTGGTAAAGACCAGCCCATTGCTTATAAAAATACTGCACGGGACTCCACTTAATACCCAATACTTCCACTCCAAATTGCATTCCGTGGGTATGTCCAGCAAACATCACATCCATGTCTTTGTGCTCTTTGTTTACAATAGCATCCCAATGGCTCGGGTCGTGACTTAAAAGTAATTTCACAGGAACATTTTCAGTGCCTTTTTTAGCAAGTTCTACGTCTCCATATTTTGGAAATCTTCCTAATGAGCCCCAGTTTTCAACGCCTACAACAGCTAATTCAGCACCATCTACGGTAACAATTCGGTTTTCATTACTTAATAAATTCCAACCCAATAATTTATGAGCTTCTCTTACATCCAATAAATTTTGTGCTTTCGCTGCAGCCGATGGCCATTCAACGTAGTCGCCATAATCGTGGTTACCCAAGGTGCTATAAACACCTAATGGAGCCTTAACTTGTTTGAAAATATCGAAGTAATCGTGAATTTCGCTAGCTCGATTATTTACTAAATCACCAGTGAAAAACACTAGGTCTGGCTTTTCAGCAAGTAACATATCAACCCCACCTTGCACGGCTGTTTGGTTATAAAAACTACCAGAATGAATGTCGCTAATTTGCGCTAAGGTCAAGCCGTCAAACTCTTTTGGCAGGTTTTTCAAGAATAACGTTTCTCTTCGAATTCGGTAATCGTATGCCCCACTTATTATTCCAAACGACATAGCTGAAAAAGGAATAGCTGCTGCTACTAGACCAGCTTGCATTAAAAACTTACTGCGTTTAATTGGCTCGCCAGGGAAAGTCTCTGTGTTTTTTTCAGACTTAACAAAGCTTTTAACTTTTCTGAGCGTCCATCTTACAAAACGGCCAAGGTCATCGCCTAAAAGAAAGGGCAGGGAGAATACTTTGCTTAAAAGCAAAACAAACACAATAGCCATCATTAAATTACGAGGCCAATTATCTGCCATAATAACGCTAATCCATAAGCCAACTAAAAGAAAAACCGTGTGCCCAATGTAAATGCGGAGCATGTTTTTTCTAAAGCGAAGTTTCTTTCGCTCAATAGTCTTTCTAACCGCTTGGTAGAAGTAAGCATCAACAATTAATATGAGTATGGTAAAGAAAACTGCGGCCATAGCTATGTGTAATTAATCACAAATGAATAAAATTGTTTCGATATTAGTGCGAATTAATAGGGAAAGTACAAAAATGGATTATAAATCAGCGGTAAATATAAACGAGGCACACTCAAGGATTAAGCCATTTATTCATAAAACTCCAGTTTTAACCTCTCAGTTAATTGATGAGATTGCAGGCTGTTCCATTTATTTTAAATGCGAGAATTTTCAAAAAGTTGGTGCTTTTAAAATGCGTGGAGCTTTAAATGCCGTTTTAAAATTAATAGAAAAGGGTAAAATAAAGAGCGTGGCAACTCACTCATCGGGCAATCATGCTCAAGCTCTTTCTTTAGCAGCACGTAACTACGGACTAAAAGCATATATCGTAATGCCAAATAATGCACCTCAAGTTAAAAAGGATGCGGTTCTTGGTTATGGAGCAGAAATTATAGAATGCGAACCCAATTTAGCGGCTCGAGAAGGCACTTTAGAAGAAGTCTTAAAGAAAACGAATGCTTCTTTTGTCCCACCTTATAATCATATAGATATTATTGAAGGTCAAGGAACAACTGCCCTTGAATTACTAAATGAAATTTCAGACTTGGACATTGTTTCTTGTCCGGTTGGCGGCGGCGGGCTGCTTAGTGGAACTATTTTAGCTTGTGAATCTTTTAATTCAACCATTAAAGTTTTTGCAGGAGAACCAGAAGGAGCCAATGACGCATTTTTATCCTTGCAAAAGAAAAAATTAGTCCCTTTAGAAAGCCCAAATACCATTGCAGATGGATTATTGACTAGTTTGGGGGAGATTAACTGGGAAATCATTTCAAAATCTTCTTGTACAATTCTCACTGTAACAGATGACGAGATAGTAGAGGCGATGAAATTGATTTATACCCGTTTGAAGATTATTGTAGAACCATCCTCAGCAGTTCCAATGGCTATGATTTTAAAATACCCTAGTAAATTCAAAAACAAAAAAGTTGGACTAATACTTTCAGGTGGAAACGTGGATTT
>JBLIDK010000067.1:0-9024 GCA_047632595.1 Sphingobacteriales bacterium | reverse complement strand
TATTATATAAAGCCTTTCTATTTTGTTCAGTTTCAAAAAAAGGAGCAATAAAATAGGTCAAGTTAGAAGGGGTTTTGAATCAAAAGTTGAACTTTCTACTAAATTATACCACCAACGAACGTAATTCTTCATTCAAATCCTCTTCAAAATCAATATCACTCAATTTTTTAGTGCAGGCATAGTTTTTTCCTACACCTTCAATTGCTTTTATAGTTTCCTCAAAAACAGTTTCAGTACTCCAGTTTATGTTTTGAAGTACCTCTGGTGAGAATTTATTCATTCCTAATAAATAATAGCCTCCGTCAAAAGTTGGACCTATTACAAAATCAGAATTATCAAGTTTAGTTAAAGCGCCTTCAATTATGTTCTCAGTTATATCAATACAATCGCTTCCTATTACCAAAACAGGACCGTCATTTTGCTCAAAAACAGTTTTAAAAGCAGCCGACATTTTTTCACCAAGTGAGCCCTCAACCTGAACATATTTATTAAAATATTTTGAATCCCATAAGTCGTTCTTAATTATACTTTGGTCGTAAAATAAGTGGCGTTTTAATGGGAGAGAGGCACTTACTTTTCTTGTATGCTCAAGAAGTCGTTTGTAAATTTTTAATGCATTTTCATCACCAACTGTCGATGCTAGGCGCGTTTTACACTTGCCTAGTTCAGGGTTTTTGGTAAAAATAATGAGATTCATTAAATGATTTGTTTGTATAAATATAAAAGTGTCACTGGAAAAGCCCAATGACACTCTGTTTTGTTCTTATGAATAGTAACTTATTATTTTGCCTCTACTTCAAAACCTACAGCAATTTCATCCCACATAAGTTCCACAGCAGAATCAGAAATGTCAAAAGTCAACACCTCAGTTTTATCATTTGCCTTAGGTTCTACTTGAACTCGCAATGCATCAAACTTAGCCTTATACCCATAAGAACCCCATTGGTCAGCCTCGGTATTAAATATAACAGTCCATTTACCTTCAGTAGGGATAGTAAATAAACCATAAGTTCCAGCAGATAAGTCTTTCCCTTCAATTAAAACATCCTTATCAAAAGTGATTTTCGTTGCTTCGTTAGCACCCGTTCTCCAAACTTTATCATATTTCACTAAATCGCCCCAAACAGTACGGTCATTTAGCGAAGGTTGGCTATAGTCAACAGTAACATTTACTCCATTAATTTCACCTTCAACAACTGCAGGTGGACTTTTTCGTTGAGATTTATCTTCTTGAGCTTTTAATTGAACTGTTCCGAAAACAGTGAAAAGCAATACTAGTGCAAGGGTTATTTTTGAATTCATTTTATTTATTTTGAGGTGATTAGTTTCTTCATTAGAAACATAAAACGCATGTACAGACATATTGTTGGACATTATTTTTTATCCTTTACAATTTTTTGAATCTCATTGAGCTTCATCATAGCGTCAATAGGGGTTAGAGCATTTAAATTGAGGTTTTGTAACATTTCCTTTATAGTCTCCATTCGTGGGTCATCGAGTTGGAAAAAGCTTAATTGAAGATCTTCTTTAATACCACCACTTATCGATTTCACATCACCACGTTGCGATTCAAGAGTTGCTAAAACCTTTTGGGCTTTCTCAACAACTGTAAAGGGCATCCCAGCCATTTGTGCAACTTGAATTCCGAAGCTGTGTTCACTACCTCCTGGTTCTAATTTACGAAGAAAGACCATCTTTTTGTTGACCTCTTTCATGCTTACATTAAAGTTTTTAACGCGGTCGAATTGTTTAGTAAGCTCGTTTAGCTCATGGTAATGGGTAGCAAATAAGGTTTTTGCCTTTGCCAAGGGATGATCATGTAGAAATTCAACAATTGACCAGGCAATAGATATTCCATCAAATGTGCTCGTTCCACGGCCTATTTCATCTAAAAGAACTAATGACTTATCGCTAATGTTGTTAAGAATACTAGCTGTTTCGTTCATTTCTACCATAAAAGTAGATTCGCCAGAAGAGATGTTATCTGAAGCTCCTACACGCGTAAATATTTTGTCTACAATGCCTATATCAGCAGACTTTGCCGGAACAAAAGAACCAATTTGAGCCATTAAAGTTATAAGGGCACATTGG
Source organism: Sphingobacteriales bacterium (assembly GCA_047632595.1). GTDB lineage: Bacteria > Bacteroidota > Bacteroidia > Sphingobacteriales > Sphingobacteriaceae > JBLIDK01. The sequence goes on along the minus strand of JBLIDK010000067.1, from coordinate 6,933 downwards.
CGCAAAGCGGCAGATTTACCACTCATGTTAGGGCCTGTAATAATAAGAATTTGTTGTTGGTCTGAATCTAAGTATACATCATTTGGAATATAGGATTCTTCAATTGGTAATTCTTGTTCAATAACTGGATGTCTACCTTCTTTAATTTGCAGAATGTTGTTATCAGAAACGCTTGGTTTCACATACTTATTAGTAATGGCAACATCCGCGAAAGCTCTAAGACAATCGAGCTTTGCTAGAATACGTGCATTAATTTGAACCGGTTGGATGAATTCCATGAGTTCAAGAAGCATTTCTTCATAAAGCGAAGCTTCAATTTGAAGAATTTTATCTTCGGCACCAAGTATCTTCTCTTCGTAAACCTTTAGCTCTTCAGTAATGTATCGCTCTGCGTTAACAAGAGTTTGCTTACGGATCCATTCTTCAGGAACGCTATCCTTGAAACGATTACTAACCTCAAGGTAGTAGCCAAATACGTTATTAAAAGCCACTTTTAGGGAGGAGATTCCCGTACGTTCCACTTCTCGTTTTTGTAAATCAAGTAGGTAGTCTTTTCCTGAGGTTGAAATACTTCGAAGGTCATCCAATTCAGCAGAAACGCCATTCATAAAAACGCCGCCTTTGCTAATTAAAACAGCAGGTTCATCTAATATTTTACGTTCTATACTATCGCGAAGATTAAGGCAAGGATTTAGTTTTTCACCTAGTTCGTTTAATTGTTTGTTATCAAACTGTAGGCAAGCATCTTTTACTTCTTCAATAGCATTAAGGGCGCGCTTAAGATGTACTATTTCACGCGGAGTTACTTTACCTAAGGCAACTTTAGAGATTAGACGTTCTAAATCACCAATTTCTTTAAGCTTTTGAGAGATAAAGTCTCTAATTTTTCCATTTCCATGGAAGCACTCAACTAAAGCCAGTCGATCTTCAATTTGAGATTTATTTTTAAGCGGTAATACAACCCAATTTTTCAACAAGCGGCTTCCCATCGGAGAGTGGCATTGGTCAATTACATCAATTAAAGCTTTTCCGCCAGGGTGGTTAGGATGAATAAGTTCAAGGTTTCTAATGGTAAATCTATCCAGCCAAACATAATCTTGGTCTTCAATTCGACTTATCGTAGAAATATGAGATAGGTTGTCATGGTGGGTATCATGGATGTAATGTAAGGAAGCCCCAGCAGCTGTAATTGCAGGAGTCATTCCTTCAATTCCAAAACCTTTTAAACCCTTGGTATTGAAATGTGTAGTAATGCGTTCTTCTGCAAAATCAGAGCCAAAAATCCAATCATCAAGTTTAAAGGTGTAATATTCCTTACCAAATTTCTCTACAAAAGTTTTCTCGTACGATCGTTTGAATAAAACTTCCTTAGGCTTAAAAGTTTGCAATAGTTTATCAATTGAACTTTCATTTCCTTGAGAAACAAGAAACTCGCCAGTGCTAATATCTAAGAAGGAAATACCAAAAACACCTTTTTCTTCATAAACTGCAGCTAAAAAGTTATTGTTTTTTTGGTTTAGGATATTGTCATTGTAGGAAACGCCTGGAGTTACAACTTGAGTTACTCCCCGTTTTACAATTTTTTTAGTTTTTGAAGGGTTTTCAAGTTGATCACAAATTGCTACTCGTTGCCCTGCACGTACCAATTTAGGTAAGTAAGTATCAAGACTATGATGTGGAAAACCAGCAAGGGCGACATGCGAAGCAGAACCGTTTGCACGTTTAGTTAAAACAATGCCTAGAATTTCAGAAGTTTTGACTGCGTCATCAGAAAAAGTTTCGTAGAAATCACCTACTCTAAAAAGCACAAGAGCACCTGGGTATTTCTCCTTAATTTGGTAATACTGCTGCATAAGCGGGGTTTCGCTCTGCTTTTTGGTTTTAGTTGTTGTCGATTTTGCCACTCTTCACATATTCTTCTGAACCCTAAAGATATTTATAAATTTATGCTCTACACAACTCATTTTTCCACACTATCTTTATAAACTATGAAAAAATTATCAATGGAGGAATTGGGCCGAATTAGCCCAGAAGAATTTAAGGAAATGGACAAACGACCTGTAGTTATTGTTCTAGACAATATAAGAAGTGCCTTAAATGTTGGTTCCATTTTTAGAACAAGCGATGCATTTGCAATTCGAAAAATTTGCCTTTGTGGATTTACGGCAAAGCCACCACATAAAGAAATTGAAAAATCGGCCTTGGGAGCAACAGAAAGTGTTCTATGGGAAGAGTATGCTACTACTTTAGAATGTGTGAAGCAACTTCAAGAAGAAGGTTATAAAATAATAGCAATTGAGCAAGCTGATGGAAGTACGATGTTAACGGAATTCAAATTTAAAGGTGAAACGGAGTATGCATTCATCTTAGGAAATGAAGTTTTCGGTGTAGATGATGAAATAATGGAGGAAATTGATGACTGTATCGAGGTTCCTCAGCATGGAACAAAGCATTCATTTAACGTGTCAGTCACCGCCGGCATTGTGTTGTGGGACTACTTTTCAAAAACAAAATAAGGATATTTAATTCCTTTGAATATTTTTTCAAATAATGTCCCATTAAACTAATGCTATGCTTACTTTTGCAGTGGAAGCGTGGCAGAGTGGTCGAATGCGGTAGTCTTGAAAACTACTGTACCGTAAGGTACCGGGGGTTCGAATCCCTCCGCTTCCGCTTGAAAAAGCCCCTCAGTTTTACTGAGGGGCTTTTTTTTTAGCGGAGCGAGAGTGATGAGAACCCGGGTTCGAACTTCTCTCACGACCGAAGGGAGTAATCCTGACGCTTCCGCGGTTAAATCTTTGCAATTTTACTGAGGGGCTTTTTTTTTAGCGGAGCGAGAGTGATGAGAACCCGGGGTTCGAACTTCTCTCACGACCGAAGGGAGTAATCCTGACGCTTCCGCGACGGAAATAAAATAAATTATTTTAAATAGCCAAAAAGATTTGAAATCGGCTTGAACTTCGAAGTTTTTTTGCCAGTATGTGACTGGCGTATGCAAAAGTTTTGACTTTTTCGGATCCTTGAAGGAAGATTTCTCTCTTCGTTGCACTCCGTTCGAAATAACCGTCTTTGTGGGGAAGGGGTGTTTCTGAATTCAAAAAGAAAAACCCCCTCTTGCTAAAGACTCACACTCGGTACTAATAAAATAGCTTTAGCTATTTTATTAGTACCTCAACCATTTCCACAATTCCTTGTAGGTGATTTTTTTACCATACATAAGAATTCCAGTTCGGTAAATCTTAGAAGCAACCCAAACAATAAATATAAAGCCAGCAACCAATAAAGTCATACTTAATAACAATTCCCATAAAGGAACCCCAAAAGGAATTCGTAACATCATAACAATAGGAGAGGTGAGAGGGATCATAGAGAACCAAAAGGCTAAAGTCCCATTTGGACTATTTACAACCAAAGCATTCCCAATAATTATAGAAAATATTAAGGGCAAGGTTACAGGAAGCATAAACTGTTGCATATCACTTTCACTATCAACTGCCGCTGCAATTGCTGCAAATAAGGCACTGTAAATTAAATACCCACCAATAAAATAGACCATGAAGCTAATTAAAAGCTGAGTTATGTTAATACTATCAAATGCGGCAAAAATAGAGGAGAATTCTTCATTCTTAGATAGTTGCTCAAAAACACCAGAACTTTGAGTTTGTGCTAAAGGTGAAGACTGAATTTGCGCAATATCTGAAGCATCAATGGAAGTAGTACCTCCAACAAAAGCAGAAACCGAAGTAGCCAAAACTAGGGTCAAAACAATCCATAAAAAGTATTGTAATAGCCCAACTGCTGCCACACCTAATATTTTTCCCATCATTAATTGAAAAGGTTTCACACTCGAAACGATCACTTCAACAATTCTGCTGGTTTTTTCTTCAAGCACTCCACGCATTACTTGGACGCCATATAAAAATATGGTAAAGTAGATTGCAATAGAGGCTATTATTCCAATTATCGTAGCCAAATCAGTGCTACTAGCTTGCTCCCCTTCTTTAGTTATTTTTAGAGTAGTGATGCTAACTTTAGGCTTTAGTTTAGCCAAGGTTTCTTTACTAATACCTTGTTCTACTAATCGAATTTCCTCTAATTGTTTTCTTATTTCAGATGAGATGAGTTCTCTTGTCGTAATACTCGCTTGACTTTCACTATAAAGCTTAATTCCTTCTGGATCATCAATTGAAAATTCAGGAATGTAAAGTAAATAGTCGTAGCCTTTTTCTAAGAATGTTTTTTTAACCGAATCAACTTCCTTTGATTCATAGGTGAAAACAACATTGTTCCTACCATCAAAGGAATTATTTACAATGGTATTTTCGTTCACAACAACAACTTTTTTAGCATCATCTAAATCATCGCCTTTAATGATAATAAAAATAGCCAAACCGTACATTCCTACTAATAAAAGTGGTCCTAAAAAGGTCATAACTAAAAATGACTTTTTTCGTACTCTCGTCATGAATTCACGTTGAATTACTAACCAAATCTTGTTCATGATTGTTGTTCTTTTACACTTTTAACAAATATGTCGTGAATGCTCGGAATGATTTCTTCTAAGTAAGTTATAGGATTTGACTTAGGCAACAAGTCTAAAATAGCTGATGTGTTGTTATCACTTCCAATTTTAAGAGTTGCTAAGCCTTTTTTACCATCGTTTTGGTGGGTAATTACTTCAAATTTATCACTTGATGGGAATTCATTCAATTCGCCAGAGTATCCTAATTTATAGGTGTTGTTACGATATCTATTACGAACATCTTCAACCGTGCCTGTAAGAATACATTTCGATTGATTTATCAAAGCTATGTGATCGCACATTTGATCTACCGATTCCATACGGTGAGTAGAAAAGATAATGGTAACTCCTTTTTTATTTAATTCAAGAATTTCGTTTTGAATTAACTCTATGTTTATGGGATCAAATCCTGAAAAAGGCTCATCTAAAATTAACAATTCAGGCTCATGCATTACCGTAGTAATAAATTGAACCTTTTGTCCCATACCTTTTGAAAGCTCTTCTACTTTTTTATCCCACCAGTCGGTAATTTCAAATTTTTCAAACCAGTATTTTAAGCGTTTAACAGCTTCGGTACGAGATAAACCTTTTAAACGAGCTAAATAAATAGCTTGCTCACCAATTTTCATCTTTTTATAAAGTCCTCTTTCTTCAGGTAAATATCCAATTTGTTGAATATGAGATTCCTGAAGTGGTTGGCCGTTAAAAAGTACCGTACCTTCATCGGGAGCTAAAATCTGATTAATGATTCGTAAAAGAGTAGTTTTACCAGCACCATTTGGACCTAAAAGACCAAAAATACTCCGTTTTGGGATTTCTAAATCAACGCCATTTAAGGCTGTATGTGTCCCAAAAGACTTTTTAACTCCTTTAACTGATAATATCATTATTCAAACATTTCTTTTACTCTGTCAAAAAAGCTTTTGTCGTTTTTACCTGGTTGAGGTTTAAAGTTGGCTGATTTTTGTAGCTTTTCTAAAGCATCCTTTTCATCTTTACTTAAAACCTTAGGCGTCCATATGTTTATATGTACTATTTGATCACCTTTACCATAGCCTTCCATATTTGGAATACCTTTTCCTTTAAGTCGAAGTAATTTACCACTTTGAGTTCCTGGTTCTATCTTAATTTTGGCCTTACTATCTAAAGTGGGAATCTCAACTGTTGTTCCTAAAGCAGCATCTACAAAACTTAAGTATAAGCCATAAATTACATTGCTTCCATCTCTTTCGAAATGGCTATGTTTTAGTTCATGTATTACAATTAGTAAGTCTCCAGGTTGGGCACCATTTTCTCCAGCATTTCCGTTTCCACGTAGTGAAAGCTGCATACCTTCAGTAACTCCAGCAGGAATTGTCATAGTAATTGTTTCCTCGTTTCGAGTTCTACCGCTACCTGCACAAGGGGCACATTTTTCTTTAATTTGTTGACCAACACCATTACAAGAAGGGCAGGTGGTAGTTGTTTGCATTTGACCTAGAATAGTATTAGTAACTTGTCTTACAGCACCAGCACCACCACAAGTCCCGCAAGTTGACATGCTTGAACCAGACTTGGCTCCGCTACCACTACAAGTAGAACAAGCAGTAAATTTATTTACCTTTATCTTCTTTTCAACACCTTTTGCAATTTCTTCTAAAGTTAGAGAAAGCTTTATCCTAAGGTTTGAACCTTTAGACCTTCCTCTACTTTGTTGACGAGATCTTCCGCCGCCAAAAAAGCTTTCAAATGGATGTTCGCCACCAAAAACATCCCCAAATTGAGAGAATATATCATCCATGTTCATGTTGTGGCCACTAAAACCACCGCCAGCAGCACTACCTGCACCCGCATGTCCAAAACGATCATATTTTTGACGTTTTTCTTCAGTTCCAAGTATTTCGTAAGCTTCTGCAGCTTCTTTAAACATATCCTCTGAAGCTTTATCATCTGGGTTTTTATCCGGATGATATTTCAAGGCCATTTTTCGGTATGCCTTTTTAATTTCATCGGCTGTTGCACCTTTTGAAACACCTAATATGTCGTAATAATCTCTTTTTGCCATTTTTAATTTATTTTCCTACGACAACTTTTGCGAAGCGCAATAAAGTATCATTTAAGTAGTAGCCTTTTTCAATATCATCTACTACAGTGCCCTTTTGTTTTTTACTTTCAACAGGAACCTCCGTTACCGCCTCATGTATTTCTGGGTCGAACGGTTTTCCTTTTGCATCCATAGCTTTTAAACCATGAGATTTAAGGATGTTGTTTAATTTAGATTGAACCAAAACTATACCTTCAATAAGGTGTTTATGTTCTTCAGTGTCTTGAAGAGAATTTACAGCTCTTTCAAAATCATCAACAACTGGAAGTATTGATATGATTACTTCTTTTCCAGCAGTTTTAAATAACTCAATACGTTCCTTGGTTGT
>JBLIDK010000066.1:0-9418 GCA_047632595.1 Sphingobacteriales bacterium | reverse complement strand
ACTCGAAAGACACCATAAATTTGATTGGATGGCAGATTTCTGACCCAGTTACAACTACAACTATTTCAACCTTAAGGATGTTTCCAAATACCTACTTGATTTTATGCAAAGTTGGAGATGGTGAGTTCTTCGAAAACTCATTGGAACTCTATAAGTGGCCTTCATTAAATAACTCAGGAGATTCAATTTACCTTATGGACAGTACTGGCCAACTTATTGATTCTGTTTTTTATTCAGATAGCTGGTATGGCGACTCGAAGAAATCTTCAGGTGGGTATAGTTTAGAAAAACGGTTGGCTACCCTAAACAACTGCATCAATTATGGAAATTGGGCTGCTACTTTAGACATTTCAGGCGGAAGTCCAGGCAGAAAAAACACTTTAGATGAATTTATGTACTCTCTTATTCTGTCTTCTTGGGATGTTTTAAATAACAAAACAATTAAGGTAAATTTTAATCAGGCGATGAATTCATTTACTTTGTTAAATAAATCTAATTATAAAGTGAATAATAGCTTAACTCCTGATTCAATTAGCTTACTAACGGACTCTTCTTTATTCCTTCACTTTACATCATTACCCTTGGGATTTGAGTCCAAACTCGTGGTTTCAAATGTTAGAAGTTGCTTTGGAGAACCCTTAAAATTTCCTTATGAAATCCCTTTTTATTTTGGCGATAAATTAGAGCCATTAGACTTGGTAATTAATGAGATTTTGTTCAATCCAAAAGCAAACGGCAGCGATTTTGTGGAATTATACAACCGCAGCGATAAGAAAATAAATTTGAAAGAATTGAAATTGGCCAATCGTAATGAACTTGGTGAATTAGGTAGTATTAAATCGCTATCAGATTCTATTGTTTTTCTAGAACCTATGGACTATGTGTTGATTTCAACAGATTTCACCCAGCTGGCTAATGCTTATGTGGTTGATTTAACTAATTCAATTAAACTTAATTCCATGCCTACTTTTCCCAATGAATCTGGAGAGGTTGTACTGCTTGATAGTAACAATCAGGTAATTGATGAGTTAGTTTATAGCGAAGATCAACATCATTCACTCATTAAAAACACAGAAGGTGTAAGTCTTGAAAGAATAAACCACGATTTGCCAACGCAACAAAAGAATAACTGGCATTCTGCAGCGGCTAGTCGTGGTTTTGCTACTCCAGGATTAGAAAATTCCCAATTTCAATCTATTTCTGAAATAACTAATCCAGTTGAAGTCTATCCAGAACATTTTACTCCCAATTTTGACGGAGTTGATGACTATTTAACAATTGCTCTTAATTTGAATAGGCCAGGTTACTCTTGCACAATTCAAATATTCGATAAGAGCGGATTTAAAACTCGTACAATTACTTCAAATAGTATTTTATCTACCCATGATCGCTTTGTTTGGGATGGCTTGAATGAATCAGGAATGCTTGTGAAAAGCGGAATCTACATCATCTCAGTTCAGTACTTTCATTTAAATGGTGAAAGTGAGAAACAGAAACTTGTTTGTGTTGTTGGGTCCTAATTCAGTTTTTCCATTTAATTCTCTGCTCAATTAATTGCAAAATCAAACTTTCCGTCGTTACTTCGAAGCTTGTAACACCCCGTCATAGGGTTTAATCAATAAAAAATGGCAGAAACAATTCTTGTACTTGGGGCAAATGGTCAAATTGGGACCGAATTAATATTAAAACTTCGAGAGATTTACGGGGTAAATAATGTGGTTGCCTCTGATATCAGAGAAGCAAATGACACCTTAAAAGACAGCGGGCCATTTAGCTTTGTGGATGTAATGAGTAAGGATAGTATTCGCTACGCCTTAGACAAAATTAAGCCTACTCAAATTTATCATTTAGCTGCAATGTTAAGCGCTGTTGGTGAGCAAAAACCTCGTTTGGCTTGGGATTTAAACATAATTGGACTTCTAAATGTTTTAGATTTTTCTCTAGAAAGAGGCATTAAAAAAGTGTATTGGCCAAGCTCCATTGCTGTTTTCGGTCCAAATTCACCACAAGAAATGACTCCTCAATATTGTACTATGGACCCGAATACGGTTTATGGTATTAGTAAATTGGCTGGCGAACGCTTAGTTGAATATTACAACGAAAAATACAATATGGATGTACGAGGAATTCGTTATCCCGGTATTATTTCTTGGAAATCTGCTCCAGGTGGTGGGACTACAGATTATGCTATTGATATTTTTCACCACGCAAGAAAAACTAAAAGCTACGAGTGTTACTTACAAGGAGAGACAACTTTGCCTATGATGTACATGGACGATGCCATTGATGCTACCTTAAGTTTAATGGATTGTCCTAAAAACAAACTTCGAATTAAGTCGAGCTACAATGTTGCTGCAGTGAGCTTTAACCCTGAAGATTTAACCAAAGAGATTAAGAAACACATTCCTGATTTTACAATTTCTTACAAGCCCGACAATCGTCAAAAAATTGCAGCTTCTTGGCCAAAAAGCATAAAAGATAATTATGCACGTGAAGACTGGGGATGGAAAGAGAAGTTTAGAACAGAAGAAATCGTTTCTGAAATGCTTGCCAACATCAAATAATGACCTTCAAGGAATTTTTTGAAAAGAAAAAAATTGATTTAAAGCAATTTGCACTGGAAGAAAAAGAACTTTTCGTTCAAATGAAAAAGGAATACGATTTAATGGGTCCAAAAAGTTTTGATCATAGTAAAAAATTTAGATTTAACGGTTGGCGCAAACAGTTTCCATTAGTTCAAGATTAACTTACTAAACCTTTGGAATTAAAACTTTTAATGAACTAGGGTCCACTTCAACTACTAAGTTTTTATCAGTTTCAACAGGTTCGCCATCAATATGTATTTGATTTTGGTGATTTTCTAATTCAACTCGTCTACAAACAATTTCCTGAGCACGTTTATACCTATTTAGCTTGCGCTTTAACACGTAGTACGACAATTTTGGAACCGCCAACAATGGAAATTTTTTCAAAATTACTAATCGCATTTGTCCATCATCCATCTTAGCATCTGCAGAAATGTAAATGTCATTTCCAAACTGCTTTGAATTGGCAAAAGTGATTAAAAACGCATCACTTATTAAGCGTTTTTCACCATCTACAAGTAGAGTGTAGTTTTGAGTACGGTACTTGTAAAATCGAGAAATAACAATTTTGTAATAACCCAAAACGCCCCTTTTTTTTGAATTGGCAAATTTCCAGCTTACATATGCATCAAAACCAAGTCCAGCAGTGCTTAACATTACTTCGGAATTTACCTTAACCGTATCAATTGCCTTAGCTACTCCACTAAAAATTAAATCCAATGCTTTTTTAGTGTCCATTGGGACACCCAAATTACGAGCAAGTCCATTTCCTGAACCAAGCGGGATAATTCCAAGATGGGTGTTTGTGTGAACTAAAATTTTAGCGACTTCATTAACCGTTCCATCTCCTCCAACTGCAACTATTAAATCAAAATCATTTTTTCCAGTTCTTGCAATTTCTGTTGCATGTTTTGGCTTCTCTGTTAGTTCAATTTTATAAGTTATCTCAGAACCAGAAAGCAACCTTTTGATATCCTCAATAATTTTGGTTTTTTTACCCTTGCCAGAAACAGGGTTTACTATAAAAAGCACGTTTTTATAGCTTTCCATTTAGCAATTTATTAGGCGATAATTCATTGTCCAATAGTCGGTTATTATACTGTTGAACTATTGCTTTGAGTAAGTTTTCGGACTCAAGTTGAATCTTTAATTGATTCGAATCTAATGATGTAATAATGTTATTCTTCTGCAATGAGTCGTTTTTAAAATCATAGAAAGCGGTCGATTTACTACCACTAAACATTAAAATATGTTCCTTATAAAACAGTTGGTACTTCTGTCCCGCATAGTTAATAACGTACCTGGGCTTATCGCTAAAAGCACTTTGACCAAATGAAATATTTTGAGCTTCTATCCCTAATAGTGATAAAACTGTTGATTCTAAATCAATTTGTTGAAAAGGCTCAGAATACCGCCCTTTTACATCACCTTTTGGGTCATAAATGGCAATGGGAATAGCATATCTTCCTAAAATAGTCCTATAAAATCCAGGTGAAGTTTTGGTTGAATGATCTGAGGTTATAACAAATAGCGTATTTTCAAACCATGGACTTTTTTCCGCTTCCTTAAAAAACAATTTCAATGAATGATCTGTGTAGCCAACCGATTCATGCTGAGGCAATACTCCTTTTGGAAACTTGTCTTTATATTTTTCGGGAATATTATAGGGATGATGAGACGATAAGGTGAAAACCGTGCTAAAAAATGGTTGTGCTTTTTGGTCTAACTCTTTCTCAAAGTATTGCAAATAAGGCTCGTCTGAAATGCCCCAACGCCCATCATGGTCTTGCTCAATATTAGGGTATTCATTTTTACCATAGTATTTATCCACTCCAATGGTTCCTACAAACGCATCAAATGCCATTGTTCCGTTATCTCCACCATGATAGAAAGAGGTGTTATAACCATTACTTTTTAAAATGGTCGGCAACCCATCAACTGGATTTGCAGCGTAATTTGACAAAACAAAGGTCTTATCCATAAGCTGAGGTAAGCCTGCTAAAATACATGGAAGTGATTCTATTGATCTACTTGCATTGGCATAGGCGTTATCAAAGACAAGTGATTGCTCAAACAGAGAGTCTAAAAATGGGGTATAACCTTTACCATTATTTGTAAAACCAACAAACTCACGAGCAAAACTTTCTAAAACAATGAATACCACGTTTTTTCCTTCAAATTTCAAATGTGCTTTTGAAATTTCTAAGGGAGAATAAATGCTATCCAACTGTGTCTGAGTAAAAAACTCCTTTCGTTCCAATTTTTCACTTAAAAGTGTTCTTAAAATAGTGAATGGCGTATTTAAAACAAGTGGTATAAATTTAGTCCTAGCATATTCACCAGCACTAACTAGAGTTATTACTTTTCTTTGAAATCGACCTCTAATTCCTATTACTGTAAAGCCTACTACCAATAAAAAAACAACGCTTTGAATAACAACTGTTTTCCATGTATAACCCAAAGCCTCTATTTTATTTTTGGAAATCTTTTTATTAATTAAGACGCCTAAAACAATTAATAAAATGGCAAATACAAAGACATACCAAAAGTCTTTTAGGTAAGAAGGTAGCAAGGTCAAAAACTCTCCACCATTGCCAAGCATACCAAATATGTCGGCAGTTGAGCGCTTAAAAGTATATTCAAAGTAGGCAACATCTATTAAATTGATGATAACTGAAACTCCAAGGGCAAGCAGGAAAAAGATGTTGAGGGTAAGTTTATGCCAATTTTTATGGTGCACTGGCAGTGGCAACACTTGTAATAAAATAAACGGAGCAAAAAACATCGAAATTGCAATCATATCAAAGCGTAAGCCGCTTATAAAATGACCTAAATTGGCACCTTCAAAATAAGAGTAGTTTGCTATGAAAAACAGAATTCTGCAAAAGGTATAAATAATAAACACCATCGATATTCTCTTCAATAACTGAATAATAGGTCTTAAAGCAAATAAAACATTCATATTATTATAATAGAGTTTTTGGTTTGTTGAATTTAAAAAGATAAAGTTAGGAACTTAAATCACATGAATAGAATGTTGCTTTCTAATTATCGTTTCCAAATAACATCAGCTGTTTTATCCTTATCTACAATGTTCGCATTGTGAAGATGAAACAAAACACTTTTAATCATTTTATCACTTACCCAGCCATGAATTGCCCACTCTGTATTGTGATACCAAGCTTCTGCATCTTTGCGTAGTAAACCATAACGTTCGCTAACTTGGTCAATCACGTTATTATCTTGCATAAAAAAGTCACAACTGTCGTGAATTGTGCGTAAAATTCTCACCACGTTATCTGGTTGTTCTTTTAAAATTTTATCAGTAGCCACCACCACAAAACAAGGCCAAGGAGTAACAAATTCACTAATTCGTCTCAATATTCCTTTGTCCACATAAGGCTTGGTTGTGTATTTTTCCCAAAAGAATACATCGGTTTCTTGTTTTGATAGTGAGTCCAATGCCCCATTAATATCTTTTATAACATTAAACTGAGTGTTATTCAATTTGTGTCCGTTAGTATGGGCATCAACAATTGCCATTAAATGAGAACCAGAACCATTTCGACTAATGGCATATTCCTTTGAATAGTAATTATCCCCTTTTTGAAGTGGGTTTTCTGCTCCGGTATGAATTCCCCAAATTAATGGTGTTTTAACATACTGACTAATCACTTTTGATGGATTTCCATTCAAAATATCAGCTAAAATACCCTCGGTAAGCAATACACAAACGTCCACTTCATCTTCACGAAGTGCTTTACACATTTCCCCAGTTCCACCTGAAAAATCTGTCCAACTAACATTTAATTGCCTTTTTTTAAACTCCCCTTTTTCCATGGCTAAGTGCCAAGGCAAGTTAAAATGTTCGGGCACACCCCCTAGTTTTATTGTGCTTTCGCTCATAATATGAAGGTAAGTAAAATAACGTTTTGAAGAAATTCTTGTGTAACAAATTCAAAACATATAGTACTTGGTCTTGCATAGTACTATATTTTTATCATATCTTTGTTAAACCAAGTTAAAGGTAATACCATGAACACAGAAAATACATTAATACAAATGCGTAAGGGTATACTGGAATTTTGCATCCTCTCCATAATTGATCAAAAAGAAGTGTATGCCTCTGAGATAATTGCAAAATTAAAAGAAGCCAAGCTTCTGGTTGTTGAGGGAACTATTTATCCCCTACTAACTAGACTTAAAAATAATCAAATGCTGAGCTACGAATGGCAGGAAAGCGAAAGTGGCCCTCCACGTAAATACTACAAACTAACAGCGCAAGGAAAAGAATTATTAAAACAACAAAGCATTACCTGGGACGAATTGGTAATGGCAGTCGAAATGACTACAAAACACACAAAACGATGAACAAAGCTATATCAATAAACCTAGGAGGTAGCGTTTTTACAATCGAAGAGAACGCTTACGAAATACTTCAAAAATACATCACCAACCTTAGAAATTACTTCGGCAAAAGTGGCGACACCGATGAAATTATCGCAGACATTGAGCAGCGTATGGCTGAAATGTTTACAGAAAATGCCAAAAGCAAGTCGGTTTATGTAATTACTGAAGCCGATGTTGAACGAACTATAGAATTAATGGGCCAGCCCAGCGATTTTGAAACCGAAAGCGAGTCGATGGAAGAAGAAGAGCCTGTTTCTGGTACCAAAAGACTATACAGAGATGTTGAAAACAATGTTTTAGGTGGAGTTTGTGCAGGTATTGCAGCATATTTTAACACCAACCCAATTTGGATTCGAATTTTATTTCTATTCTTAGTCCTTTTTTCTTTTGGATCTGTTTGTATTGCTTACCTCATTTTATGGGGAATTATTCCTCAAGCAAAAACTCGTTTAGAGAAAATGAGCATGCGTGGCGAGACCATCAACATTGCTAACCTTCAAAAATCTGTTAAGGAAGAGTTTGAATCGGTAAAAGATAATTTTACGGGTAAAAACAAATCGAGCAACAATGTTTTTGCAGGATTAGGGAAATTTGCAAACAATTTATTTGAGCTTTTACTAGCATTTTTAAAGCGTATTTTTCAAGTAGGTGGAAGAGTTTTCGGAGTGTTATTTATTGTCTTCGGTGTTGGGGCGTTAATTGCTTTACTTGGCGGATTAATTGGATTTTTAACCTACGCGGCTAGCGACTATAGTGTCTTTTATCCATTTAAACTATTTGACTTTCAGGCACATTCATTTTACTTTAGTTTTGCTGTTTTAGTGTTACTAATTCCAATTCTAAGCTTGTTTTTAGCCGGACTACAAATGCTACTTAAAATTAGCATTTTCAATAAGGTTTTAGTGCTAACGTTTGCTGCTTTATGGATTGTAAGTTTTGGAATAACCATGACCGAACTGGGTAAAACTGTATTCCAATACAAACAAGAAGGCGAAGTAATTGAGGTGGAGAATCTGCAAGCACAAAAAACCTATCATTTAAAATTGAATGAAGGGACTCTGAAAGACTACCAAAACAGAGTTGCCTCTAACAAGCAAGTTCATATAGACTTTGATGGAAATAACGAGACGGTTACTTCGGTAGATTTAAGAATTAAGCGATCGGATGATGGCACTACTTTTTTACGTAAGAAATTTAAATCACGAGGTGTAATGGTTGCCGATGCTATTGAACGAATTCGTGAAATGAAGTACAATTACCGTCAAGAAGATTCTATAATTTATATGGACTACGCTTTTGATGTTCCGATAAGCACCATGTACTACGGACAAGAGGTTGATTTGGAACTAATCATTCCTGATAACACAATTCTTCTATTTGATGTAAACATGAAGCACATTTGGCAGTATTACCACTACTACGATTGTCAAGTAATAGAAAACGGTGTGGAATACAACAAATTGATTATGACTAAGGAAGGTTTGAAGTGCTTTACCACTTTTACCCAAGAGGAAGAAGATTCCCTTTAACTAAAACTATAATACTCGTTTAATTTGAACCCTTTAACTGACTTAAATGTTAGTTGAGGGGTTTTTGGATTCATAAATCTTTCATCCGCCGGGCAGTCATTTCGAACGGAGTACAACGAAGTGAGAAATCTTCCTTAAGGTGTGCAACAATCATATTTAGAATCGATAGCCTAAAAAGCCAAACGAATTATAATTGAAGCAGGTTTGAATTAACTCTCCGCTTTTATGTATTGCGTAAACCTGAACGTAGATTTCTCCCTGTGGTCGAAATGACCCTCTATAAGGTGGATAGTTGCAAGATTTGAACCATGCAAGACTTCGAAGACTACTTAATTTTAATCCTCAATCAAATCAACTAACCCATCATACCACTTTTCTCCAAACTTGCGAATCAACGGGTCTTTTAAAAATTTATATAAGGGAACTTTTAAAGATTGCCCCAAAGTACAAGCATCAGCACAAATACCCCAACGATGGTAGTTTACCGCTATGTTGTGCTCAAATTTCTGCAAGCGAATTGGGTATAAATGGCAAGAAATAGGTTTTCTAAAGTCAGTTTCACCCGCTTCATAAGCCTTTTCAATTCCGCATTTCGTTACGCCATTCTCAAAAACAACATAAGCACATTCTTTGCCTTTTACTAAGGGAGTAACCATTTCCTTATCAAAATCTACTACCGATGTTCCTAAATGGTCAATGGCTTCAATTCCTTCTTGACGTAAAAAAGGCTTGACATCTTGGTAAATTTCATCTAAAATAGTCACTTCATCATCTTCAAGAGGGGCACCAGAATCTCCGTGAACACAACATGCACCTTTGCATTTCGTTAAATCACAAACAAACTCTTCCTCCTTTATGTCATCCGTTAAGATTACGTTTTCGTGGACTATCATG
>JBLIDK010000065.1:0-9788 GCA_047632595.1 Sphingobacteriales bacterium | reverse complement strand
CAAAAGCGGGTTTAAATATGCTTACCGAAGTAGTGAAGGAAGAGGCTGAAATAAACGGCATCAAGGAATTTTCAATTCAGGCAATTGCCCCAGGAATTGTTGAGTCTCCAATGCAGGAAAAAATCAGAAGTACTCCAAAGGATAAGTTTGACATGGTTGATCGTTTTATCGAAATGAAAGAAACGGGAATGCTACAAACTCCTGAAGAGACAGCAAAAATGTTGGTTGAACACATGAAAACTTCAGATTTTGAAAGTCCATTTGTCGACTTAAGAAGTCTTATCGAGTCAAAATAATAGGTAAGGTTTCATTGATTTTTTTGGATGCTATTCGTATGTAATAGTTTCCGTTTTCAATATGTTCAGGAAGTATGATATTACTACTCGTTGGATCTAATAGGGTTTGGTAAATGGTTTCTCCTAGTAAGCTAAAAACAGTGATTTTTATATCCTGATTATCGTCAATACTCGTTTCCAATTTAAATGTTCCATTTGTCGGGTTTGGATAAAAACGAACAATTTTTAAGGCGGATTCACTTACACTTTCAGGGGGATAATTTAGCGTGATATTGTCTGTCGCTGTGCACCCATTTGTATCGGTAACAGTTAATGAGTAGGTTAAAGGAAGGGTAGCTAAAATAATGGGAGAGGTTTCTCCTGTAGACCATTTGTAGCTAGCAAACACCGCAGTAACACCTATCGAAATTGTAAACCCCTTTTGAAGAAGAGTATCAGGTCCAAGCTCAATTGTTGGTGCCGGAAATTCAAGAATATTTATAGTGTCTGTTTTTGAACACCCTTTTTGCGTCTCAACTTTTACCCAGACTATACCTGAAGGACTATAAACAGCAGAATCAGTTTGAGTACTAGACCAGATATATGCAGCATGTTTTCCTGCATTAAGCCGAATTATGGTTTCTGCGCATACAATAGTATCATTTCCTAGATCAACAATAGGGGGAGCTATAATCAGTAATTCGATATTTTTATTTATAGAACAACCATTTTTATTTGAGATACTCACACTCAGAGTATCACTAACGTAAGCGGATAAAGTAGGACCGGAAATAGAGTCTGAGCTAATAAAGTTTTTTGATGTCCATTTGAAAAGGGAGCCACCAGAAGCTGTTAATTTTAAACTATCACCAGAGCAAATCGAAGTATCTTGGGTTACGCTGATTTCAGCAACACCATAAGCGCCATTTACTGCGAAAGCTGAATCAATATTTTTTCCAGATGAAACGAAGGTTTCGCTTGCAAGCTTGGTGTTAAATGAAAATAGATTCGCTGTGTTAGAACCAACTTCAAAACGGAAAGGAACAACATAATTACTGGAATATAAACACGAATCGGTTATTCTTAATTCATCAATATTTCCATTGAAATAAGCAGATGCTTTTCCTCCCAATAACATTCGATTTGAACTTATTTTCAATGAATCAGAGGCTCCTAGTTTGTCACCATTAAAGAATAGACTTATTGTAGAGTCTGCAGATTTATAGCAAATTGCAAAATGATTCCAATTGTCGTGTCTGTATATCGGGGCAGAGTAAACATCATTGAAGGAAGGGTTAGTAGCTTTTGATACCTCTAGGTTTGCTGCATTTCCAGCAGAGTTTACGGTAAGGTTAATTCCAATTCCTTCAGCAGGGAATACCAATAAACCAATTTTATTTAAGCTGGAATTATTATCGCAAGTCTCAAAAAAGAACTCGATCGTCTTGTCTGAATTGCTGATTGAAGTTTGCAAGTTAATAATCACTTGGCTGCTGTCCCCATCAAATGTTATGTAGCCTGAATTTGGCTGAGCAAAACTGGTTAATGTTAGGCTTAAGAAGAATGAAAAAAGCAGCAATCGCATAATGAAAAGTTTTTCAGATTTCAATGCATAATTACGGATTTTAATTGAAATTCGTTGTTTCTAACTAGCGGGTATTTATTAAATGGAGGCTTCACAAAAAGCAATTTTTTTATGGAAGATACGGTTTCGTGAATCAAGCTTTATGGTGAAGTTTTTAACGGAAAAAGGAGCGCTTGAAACTTTTGTTTTTCAAGGAACTAAGGGAATTAAGAAAGGCCAACTTGCTCAGCTTTTTCCATTAAATGAAGTAGAGATAGAAACGTACAAAGCTCCAAAATCAAGCCTTGCATCTATCCGAAATGTGAAGACGCTAAAGATGCGGTCTAATATTCGTGGAAAAATGGAACAGACTGCAGTTGCATTTTTTCTAGCCGAAATAATCTCGAAATCCTTAAAAGAAAATGATGCTCAACCAGCAATGTTTGAGTTCGTGTCTTCCTCAATTGATTTGTTCGAGGAACGTTATCAGCCAAATTTCTATTTGGTTTTTCTTCTAAAATTGACACGATATTTGGGGATCCAACCAGCAAATAACTTCCAAAATAACCGAAGTTCTTTTTTTGATTTAAGCGAAGGACAGTTCACCATTTTAAGGCCCGTACATCTGAATTATTTAGAAGTTGGAGACAGTAAACTGCTTCGCAGTTTGATTGACGATGGTTACGATTTTCAGCTCAAACTTTCAAAACAGCAACGGAATGATTTGAGAGATGCTATCGTTAAATATTATTCAATGCACTTGGAAGGTGTATCGGGTTTAAAATCTCTTTCGGTTCTGCAAGAATTATTCGATTAGTCTTTTGGAAAAGTGATGGAATGCATTACTGCTTTTACTTCTCTTAAAAATTCTCGTTTATTAAATTGAGGTGCAAAAACATAACCGTAAATAAAAACAATCTCTTTCTTATTAGGATGCAGCATTGTTAGAGCATAAAAGGGGCCGCCAAAGAAGTTGCCTTTCATTTCCCAGAGTCCAGTTGATGATTTACAAAAGTTTTCTTTAAAATTTATTTCTTTAAAAACGGGCTTAACATAGGTGTCAGCTATTCCCATATAGTTCCCTTCTTTAGGCCCCGGAATTTCAGTCTGTAATATTGAATCAATGGTATGTAAAATGTTAGTGTCTAAAAACTGTTGTTTTGCCGTATAAGGTTGTGTTACAATTAATACTCCTTGGCTTATTTGGTGCTGGAACCCGCCTTTAGGTTTTTCCCTTTCTAAACGCAGCCAAACTAAACGTTCCTTGTTTTTTTCAAGCCGCATATCTTTTTGCACAAACAATTCATAGCCCTGACTTTTTTGAATTTCTTTTCTGATTTCTTTGCTTCCGAACTTTTTATTTTTCAAAACCAATCGATTCATTTCTGCAGTGGTAAAAATGTCAATAATATTTTCCATATCCGAGTTCAAAAGCTTTAGAAAAGAGGCTTTGTCAGGTGCTGTAAACTCCACAACAACCTGTCCCTTAGCCCATTTGTTTTTCTTTAAAACATAAGTAGCTTCTTGACCAGCATATTTTTGTTTGATGTCAGCGAAGAATACGTTTCTGTGGCCTGTTAAAACGCTACTGAATTTCTCAGATTTTACATGAATAACAGTGAAAGGGGATTCTTTTTGAGGTAATCCATATTGAGGCGTGTTGAATAAGGTAAATATGCTATCGCCAGTGGGTGAATTCCATAATGCTTTAGGCACTACTACTAATAATTCTCCAAAGCTTCCGGAGTAACCGGGCTTAAAATCAGAGGAATCGGAATCGCAACCAGCTAATAGTATTCCAATTAGGGCAATGGCTAAAGTACTTAGTCGCATAATTATCCTTTTTTACCTACAATAATCTTATCGCCGGGTTTAAGTTTTCGTTCATTTAGGTTGCGATTCAGTGTTTTTATTTGAGCAGTGGTTAAGCCTTTTGCTTTAGCTATATCCCAAAGTGTGTCGCCTGATCGTATAGTATAATACTCGTAACCAGCTGAAGAAGTCGTAGTGATTTTTGTTTTCGATGCTGAAGGTTTTGGTGCATTTCCTTTTGAATAAATGGTTAAACGTTGGCCGATTTTTAGATTGTTTGATCTCAGACCATTCCATTCTTTTATATCCCTTACTGAAACATTGTATCGGCTTGCAATTTTCCCTAGATAATCACCACTCCGAACTCTGTAAGTTTCTAGACGCTGCTGGGCAGCTAAAACCTCTTCAGAATCAACGTTTTTTGGTTTGTACAATGCAAGAATAGAATCTTGGTTATTTAGGAAAACACCCAGTTCAGCATTTGGTAATTTTAGAACATGGAACTTACCATCATTAGGAATCATACTCAACTTATAAACTGGATTTAGATATTCTATCTTTTCTAATGGATAGGTTAAGGTAGAAGCTAAATGACTGAAACTTATAGGGCCTTTAATATGAATGGTATCATTATCAAAGTGGGTTGTTGGAGGTTTTATTGCTTTAATATTAAATTCATCAGGATAGTTTAAGACATAATTAACAGCTATAAAGGCAGGGACATATCCTCTAGTCTCTCTAGGTAAGTGTGGATAAATTTCCCAATACCCTTTTTTACCACCTGATCGGCGAATGGCCTTATTCACATTACCAGGGCCACAATTGTATGCTGCTAATGCAAGGTTCCAATCATCATAATATTTATTCAAATAACTTAAATACTTACATGCTGCTTCGGTTGATAAATAAGGGTCGAACCTATCATCAGTGTATGATGTTACGTTAAGGTCATACATTTTACCAGTTGCGTACATAAACTGCCAAAGTCCTTTTGCTCCAGCTCTGCTATTAGCCGTTGGGTTAAGTGCAGATTCTACAATTGCTAAATATTTCATTTCATAAGGCATATCATATTTATCCAAAATCTCTTCTATCAAGGGAAAGTAATAATCTTGAAGTCCCATGACTTTAGCAGAAAGGATGCGCTTTTTATTTCCATAAAGATTAATAAACGCTTTAACACGTTCATTATATGATAAAGCAAATGGTGTATTCTGATCTAAAATATTTAAATGATTTCGAATAATGGAGTCGTTTAGGTCCACGAATTCAGCATTCCATGTCACAGATGAATCAAGATAATCGCTCTTTCCTAAAAAGTTTGTTTTACTGAATTCCGAAAATGCCTCATCTAGTATCTTAACCGATTGCATATCTTGAAAAGAAGGTAATAAAAGGCTGTCAGATAATGCAAGTTTAGTACTGTCTTTGAATTCATCAGATAGCTCTGTAGCAAGCGTCAACAATGAAATTGATAGAAGAGAAAAGGAAATAAAAAGTCGTTTCATTTTATAAAGAAAATTAGTTGACGAAGTTACGGACAACGTAGATTAACGCTGATATTACTGTTCTATTATGCTAACGTTGATTTGTTGATAGGAGAAGCATAAATATTTAACTAAACAAATAACCCAACCAAGCTTTATCGAAAATGTAATGGTGCCAGAATTAGTATTAGATTTACACCCTTATTTTAAAAATTAAACTTTGTACGTATGAAAAAACTTAACTCATTAATTATTATCCTTTTAACTTTTGCTGCTTTCAACGTTAGCGCTCAAAATGATGTGGGATGTACTGCCGTTAATACACCAGCTCAAGGAGACACTGTATATGCAGGAATTCCTGTTCAGCCAAATTATACAAGAAAAAACTTTGGAACAGCATTACCTGCAAACCATCCTGATCAAATTTCGATGAATGTAACAGTAAATGGTATAGCTGCCGGTACATTTAATCGAAACATGGCTAGTGCTTTTGCAAGTGGAGCAGATGAAACTATAAGCGGTCAACCAATTGATTTTGGAACCCTTACTCCTGCTTTAACTGATGGAAATCAGAAAGTTTGCATCTTCACAACAATGCCAAATGATTCTGATAATAAAAATGATACATCTTGTGTAACGGTTTATTACTCAACGACTCCTCCTCCTTCAGATGTTGCTGTAATAGCTTGTACTGTTACCGACCCTATCCCAGTGGGGACGGATTTTGAAGCAGATCAACAATTACAGGCAGTTACATTTACATTACAAAATGCCGGTACTACAGATATTCCTGCAGGCGGATCAGTAACCATGACATTAGACGTTGGAGCAGGCACACAAAATTTAACTTTAAATTTACAAGCAGGAATTGCAGTAGGAGCAACTACTATTGCAAGCGCATCTAGAGCTCAAATTGCTGCTCTTTTAGATTTTCCAACTACTCTAGGAAATTTTGATGTTTGTATGACTGCTGCTTATATTGGAGACAACAACTCTGCAAATGACAAGTTTTGTACTACTTACAATTTGTTAGCTAGCACAACTCCAAGCATTACTTCATTTTCTCCATCAAGTGCAAAATGTAAAGAAACTGTTACCATTAGTGGAACTAACTTTGATCCAACTCCTGCAAACAATACTGTAAAGTTTAGAGGTGTTGCTGCTACAGTTATAACTGCTACAGCGACAACGCTTACGGTTGAGGTTCCTGAAACTGCAAATGGATTTATCTCGGTTGAGGTTACAGTTGGTGGAACAGTTAAAAAAGGAGAATCAGCAACGGCATTTGTTTATGATGGTTGTGATGCAAGCGCAACGGCTATCAATGAAATCAATAATAAATTCGGAAAAGTTTTTTATGTAAACAACGGTTTAAATATTGTTGCTAATGCTGGTCAAGCGGGAGCTAAAAAGATTCAAGTTGTAAATATGACAGGTCAAATTATTTTTCAAGAAGTAAGAGATCTTCAAGAAAACAGTGTTGAGATTATCGATTTATCGTTTTCTCCAAGCGGAATGTATGTAGTAAATGTTGACGGATACTCTTCTACATTTGTTAAATAAAATTTTTAAATTAAAAGTTAAAGACCCCGTAAACAGTTTGTTTACGGGGTCTTTTTTTATTCCGTTGATACTCCAATAGTTCTGGTTATCAATTTTTTATATTTATGATGTTTGAAATAATGATATATTGCGTAACATTGTATATCAAATTTTAAAATACTCTTAGAAATGAAAAAACTTTTATTTATTGCGATTGGTGCTATTTTCTCTTCAGGGCTTTCTGCTCAAGATTTAGCAAGTAAAAACCCAGAGAATAAGAACGTCGTTCTTGAAGAATTTACAGGTAAAACATGTGGTTATTGTCCAGATGGTCACAAACGTGCAGATGAGTTTTCAGCTGCTAATGATGGACGTGTTGTCTTAATTAACATTCATGCTGGAAATTATGCTTCTGGCACCCCAAATTACAATACATACACTGATGCACCTACCAATACTGTAAATTATGGTGACGTCGTTTATAAGCATCCTGATGTAAAGTTGACAGGTTTTCCTTCTGGAACTGTAAACAGAACTAAATTTGGTACAAACACAGGGACTGCTGCTAATAGAGGTCAATGGGCTGGATTTGGAGCCGATGTTATGACTGAAGCTTCACCTGTTAACGTTGGAATTAAAGGTGTTTATGATCCAGCAAAATTTAAACTATATGTTCTTGTTGAAGCTTATTATACGGCTGATGAGTTAAACGCTACTAACATGATAAATGTTGGAATTACTCAAAGCGGCATTTATGGCCCTCAAAGTGGGGCTAGTAGTTTTTATCCGGAAAAAATTAACGCCTCTGGTGAATACCGTCACGATCACATGTTAAGAGCAGTTTTAACTGGTCAGTGGGGAGAGACTATTAGTGAAACAACGAATAGTTCATTATTTAGAAAAATGTACACTTACGATGTGCCAGAAAAATTAAATGATATTGCTGTTGTTCCTGCAGATCTTACTGTTTATGCTTTTGTAGCTAAAGATGAGCAAACGATTCTTTCAGGTAACTCTGTTGCAGTTGTTGAAGGAACGGACCCAAGTATTGTGGATGTAAGCGCTATCTCGGTTTTAAATAGTTCAGTTTCTGCAGTAAACATTTATCCAAATCCTACTACAGGTAATCCTACTTTAAGAATAAACAGCGAGAATTCATTCGAAGCTACTATTAAAGTTGTTTCTGTAACTGGAGCAGTTGTTTCTAATTCTTCAGCTAGCGTTGCAGCTGGAAGTAATGAAATAGCTATCGAGATGAATTCTCTTGAAGAGGGAATGTATTTTGTAGAGGTTTCCAGCCAAGTTGGTATGGTTGTAAGACAATCAATAGTTAAAAAATAATTTAATTAAAAGCACCAACACACTTGACCTTCTGGTTAAGAGTGTTGGTGCTTTTTTTATTTAACCGATATGAAAATGAATTTAAACAAGTTTTTCTTAGCTTTTTTATTGAGTATTTATTTCTTACCAGCAGTTGCTCAGTTAAGTTCAGTTAAGGATACTGTAATCTGTGATTTATATCCAAATGAAAGAAATGAATTTAGTGCTTACATCGAGAACTCCGGGAATGATTCGATAAATTACACGTATGAATTGGTTTCAGAAAATGTTACTCAACTTACTTCATGGGATATTGAATTTTGTGATTGTTTTGAGTGTTTAATAGGATTAATTCAAAGTGGTGATTGCACCATACAGCCTAGTGAATCTTTTTCCTTTAAATATTACGTTACACTGCCTGTCGATGTTAAAGAATATACAGAGACATACGTAACTTATAAAGTGACGAGTAAAACTGACAGTACAAACGTAGATACATTTACATACATAACTCGAAAGGCTCCAGATGCTCCAGAAGTTTCGGTTAATGAATTTCAGTTGGAAGAGTCTTCGGTAAGTATTTATCCAAACCCTACAGAGGGGATTATAAATATTTCATTTGATGCCTTATCAAAAGATCCTTATAAATTGTCAGTAATGAATATTTTAGGAGAGTTGGTGTATTCTAGTGTTTTAGAATTAAACTCAGTAAATAATCATGTTGAGTCTCAATTAGATTTTAGAGACTTTCAAAAAGGAGCTTATTTTTTGACCCTATCTAATGGAGAAGAAGTTAAAACAGAACGATTGACCATTAAATAGAAATTTACAACCATAGATTTTAAAAAACCGCTGTAAGCGGTTTTTTTTGCTTTAAACCGTAAGTGCAAAAACCCCACAAAATTTCATTGATTGTACAATATGAGGAAGAGACTGTTTATTGTATATCTTGAATTTTAAAGATCATTTTTCGATGTATTACAACGAATCCTGCAAAGGAGAACGTCCACATTGAGACATAAGAAACCTATAAAGTAACTTCAAAATCTGATAGTTCAAAATGTGAATACATTCACATTTATTTTAGGTCAACCGTTAGATCTTTCAGAAAACAGAAAAAATGAACTTAGTAAAATAGATAGTTATCCTAATCCAGCTTAGGGCATTGTTAATATATCCTTTACTGCGTTAGGGGGTAATTTTTCCACAGTTACGTTAATAAACGGACTGGGACAAACCATTTATTCTAATATTTTAGGGTCCAAAGCGATTGCTAATAACCTTTTGAGTTTCAATAGGATTTTAGAGACCTGCAAAAAGGCACTTACTTAATAAACGTGACCAATGGAGAGGAGTTTTAAACGGAGCGATTGATTCTTAAATAAAAATTTCGTATTCAATGAATTAAGAAAACTGCTTTTAGTGTTTTTTTTGCGTCAAATAGTAGCTTTGCAGCATATGATTCCAAAACACAAAGTTGATGAAATATTAATGACTGCTCAAATTGAGGATGTCATTGCGGACTTTGTAAATATCAAAAAATCAGGAAGGCAGTATAAAGGTTTGAGTCCTTTTGCTAATGAAAAGACACCTTCGTTTTATGTTGTCCCCGAAAAACAAATTTTTAAAGATTTTAGTTCGGGCAAGGGAGGTAACGTAGCGACCTTTCTAATGGAACACGAACACTTTACCTTTCCTGAAGCGCTACGTTTTTTAGCCAAACGCTACAACATTGAATTGGAAGAGGAGGAGCTGTCCGACGAGCAAAAACAAGCTGAAAGCGAGCGC
>JBLIDK010000064.1:0-9860 GCA_047632595.1 Sphingobacteriales bacterium | reverse complement strand
ATTTACTAATTCGATGGTTGCTTCGATAAGAGCGTTTCGTTTATCTATACTTTTTTGAAGTTTAGCCATGGTATTTTGCTTTAGAGTACAAAGATACAAATAAAAATGAATGTTCATTCTTTTTTATTTACATTTAATTAATTATTAATATGAATTTAAAACGGAGTCAGTTATAAAATCGCGCTATTAAACTCGGCCTCATCAAATTTTGCCTAAAACAACCCTTCGATCTTTCGACCCTTCGATCTTTCGACCCTTCGATCCTTCGATCCTTCGATCTTTCGATCCTTCGATCTTTCGACCCTTCGGTAAACTCAGGGCAGGTAAACTCAGGGCAGGAAAACTCAGGGCAGTCAAACTCAGGGCAGGCAGACTCAGGGCAGGAAAACTCAGGGCAGGCAAACTCAGGGCAGGCTAAGCTCAGTACAGGCGCCACGGCTAATTATAGATACATAATGTTTTATTGAACGCTGTTAAGCAAACCTATTATAAGTTTAACGACCAAAGCAGGATGTTTCTTCAGAACTTCTAAACACTGTGGGATATTTTACATCATAGAATTAAAAATTACTGTTTATCAGTACAATATATATTGTACACCAGCGCGCCAGCTCTTTTAATATTCAATCATCCGCAGGATAATCAAGTATTAAAAATGTATTTTAATGTTCTGCGTGGCGCCTGCCCTGAGCAAGGTGCGAGTCGAAGGGTAACTTGAGCTTTGGCAAGAGCGAAAGTTTATTACATCCTTTTCTTTATTTTTTTCTTCTATAAATTTTTCTTTACGATGTTAATGGAACACTTTTTTTACGAAACGGCGCTAGGAGTGAAGTGGAATGTGTGTGCAATGGTTATGTAATATAATTGATAAAAATAATACTATCTTTGTTTAGGATGCAAAAACACAACAACATAAAAGCACTTTTCTTTTTGGGGGTATTCTCCATGTTACTGTTGCATAAGACATTACCCCATTGGCATCACGAAGACGAGATTGAACATTCTCATAATGCTATTGAACATGGTGATTCGCTTAATCATCATCACCATATTTCAGAAAAACAAAGCTCTTTAGTAGCGTTTTTAGATATGGTTTTGGAAATGCACGTGCATTTAGTAGTGTCTAATGAATTACTGTTAACACAGGAAAGCAGTATCAAGCACCTCAAGGTTAAAAAAGATATAAATGCACCTAATTCTGTTGTACAATATCATAGTACTATAAATTATGATGAAACCGAAAAAATAAAGGTCTATCATCCACCCAATAATTATTTTAACGCATATCTCTCATCCCTCTACTCACGAGGTCCACCAACTTTAGGTTAATCGTTGAGGACTATGGTATCTCTACGGTACTATTTCCTTTTAAAAATTCTGATTTAACCTAAAATTTTACATAATGAATAAATACATCGTGCCCGTAATTTGCGGATGCCTGTTCTTTATTAGTGGTTTCTCTCAAGATAAAAATATTGAGGAATTACTTAATGAAATAGAACAGAATAATACAGCGTTGAAAGGCTATCAATCTTTTATTGAAAGCCAACAACTCGGAAATAAGAGCACTAACAACTTACCAGATCCACAGCTCTCTGGTTATTATTTACCCTTTGGTGATAATATTACCGATGCTTATACCGAATATCAAATAGCACAATCTTTTGAATTCCCAACAGTATATGCAGCACGAGGTAAATGGAACGATTTAAAATCGGAGCAACTAAAAACTGTCTATGCCAAAAAAAGGCAGGACGTTTTATTGAACGCAAAAGAGTTTCTAATAAAACTTACTTACTTCCAAAAACAGAAAGTAATTGAAACCGAGAGAAGAACTCAGAGTAAACAGGTTTTTGACCAAATTCAAGAACTTTTTAATAAGGAGCAAGTCGGTATTTTAGATTTCAATAAAGCCAAAATTGCTTGGATTCAAGAACAGTTTGTTGTTGAACAGCTTGAGAGCGATATTCAAATTCTGATGTCTAAATTAAACACCTTAAATGGAGATAAACCTTTAGATGATCTTTCAACAGAAACCATAATTTCAACAGAACTAGAAAGTATAGAAAACCTTTGGAAAGAAAAATTAGTAAACGATCCTTTGTTAAAAGAATTAATTGCTAATGAAAATGCTTCATTACAAAAAGTGAAACTGGAAAAAAACAAGATACTACCAAACGTAGCACTTGGCTATAATTATCAAGGTCTAAATGGAAATAATTATTCTGGTTTTTATGGTGGACTTTCAATTCCATTATGGAGTAGCAAGAACAAAGTAAAAGCTGCACAAGCTAATTATGAGTATCAGCAATCCAATACCCAAGTAATTACGACATCGCTTTACTCGCAATTTATAGAAACCTTTAGTCGCTATCAATTGATGCGTTCAAAATTTAACGAGTATCAAAGCACAATGGGTAATTTAGAAAGTGAAGATTTACTTTTTAAAGCCTATATGTTGGGCGAGTATTCGTTTATGGATTACTATGTAGAGCTTCAGTTTTACAGAAATGCTTCAGATAAAATGCTGCAAATGGAAAAGGAATTACAACTGCTTCACACACAATTATTAAAACATCAATTATAAATTTAAAACATACAAAAATGAAAATTTCAAAAATAATATTCTCATTAGCTATAGGTTCAATGATTATCGTAACGTCTTGTAAAGACGCTAATACAAAGACAGAAACGACGGAAGAACTCGGTCACGAACACGATGCAGATGGCAATCATAAAGAAGATAAAGCGGCTGTTGGACAAGAGGAGTTTAACGTTAATGATACATCTGAAAATAAAGTAGAAAATAGTGTAACTAATGAACAAAGCAATACAGCAACAATTGTCGTGAAAGCTAATAAAGCATTAGAGTATAAATTTAAGGTAAACCAATATGAGAAGTTAGAATATGAGTGGAATGCTGATGCGCCTCTACGCTACGATTTTCACGGAGACCCAGAAGATAAAGACGGTTATCCACAAGGCTATTTTGAAAGTTATGCGAATGGAACTTCCGATGCAGCAAAAGGGAAAGTAACTTTACCTTATAAAGGTTCTCACGGTTGGTATTGGAAAAATACAAGCTCAAAGGACATCACTATCACCTTAACTACTAAAGGAAATTACAACATCATAGGTATAATTCAATAACATCATATTTATGAAACATCCATAACTAAAACTGGATACCCAAGTAAAATGTTGAATTGGATGTCGCATGTGACCAAAAAAAACGATACATATACACACATGAAATATATAATCTTATTATCCGTAATGCTCTTAATGTCTTGCGGAAATCAAAAAGAGGATAGTACTGCTTCCGAGGTAGAATCTATTCCTGCAAAAAGTATAACACTATGGACCGATAAAACAGAATTGTTTGTTGAGTTTCCAGCTTTAGTAGTTGGTAAAAACAGTCGCTTTGCTGCACATTTTACGGTGTTAGATAAACATAAACCTGTTCGTGAGGGCGAGGTTACAGTAAGTTTAATTAAAGGCGATAAGGGTATTCGAAATACTGCGGAATCACCATCATCACCAGGCATATTTTCGCCATCACTGCAACCCAAAGAAGCAGGTAATTTCAAGTTAATATTTGATATTAAAACACCCACATTTAGTGATACGCTAATTGTTCACGACATTATTGTTTATGCTTCAAAAGAAGATGCTATAAATGCGTTAGGTGTTGCAAGTGAAGATGGAAGCATTTCGTTTTTAAAAGAGCAAGCTTGGAAAATCGACTTTCAAACGGCACCTGTACTTAATGGAAAAATTTATGATGTGATTAATACATCTGGTGTTTGGACGCCTGCATCAGGTTCAGTAAAAACATTGGTAGCTAAATCCAATGGTGTAGTCGATTTTGCTGTTAGCAATCTTACAGAAGGTACTTTGGTAAAACGGGGACAATTATTAATCAACTTAAGCAGCCAAGGTTTAGCATCCAATAATTTGAGTACAGAAATCGCTTCCGCGAAAGCGAAATATGAACAAGCTAAATCTGAATACGACAGAAAGAAAGAGCTATACGAATCGAAAATTGTTCCTAAAGCAGAGTTTGAAAAAGTAGAAAGAAATTACAACATTGCAAAATCTAATTACCAAAGTCTCTCGTCAGGAGTTTCTGGTGGTGGAAAACAAATTCGTGCACCTTTTGATGGGTATATCACAGCAATTAATTTAGGCAATGGCGATTATGTAGAACAAGGTGAAGCTGTTGTAACGGTAGGTACGCTTCAATCTAGAGTGTTAAAATCACAAATAGCACCTTCTTATGGTCTTACTATAAATAACGTACGAGATGTTTGGTATCAAACCAAAGATGGCCAATGGCGAAATGTAGCAACTTCTGGTGGTTCAATTCTCTCAATTACTAAAGAAGTAGACAACAACAGACCACTTATTTCAGTATTTGCCAAAGTTAATGATGTTGTTGATATGCCAGAAGGAAGCTTAACACAGGTTCAAATAGCAATGGGTAACGCTACTCAAAACACCATGATTCCTGTAAGTGCTTTGCTGGAAAACTATGGAAGTTATTCTGTTATTGTGCAACTTTCTGGTGAAGGTTTTGAAAGACGGCCGATAAAAATTGGAAAACGCAATGGCGAAAATGTAGAAATACTTGAAGGCTTACTAGTTGGTGAAGTGGTAATAACTGCAGGAGCATATCAAGTCAAAATGGCTTCAATGTCTGGTTCTACACCTGCTCACGGTCACGAACATTAAAAAAACGAAGAGAAATGTTAAACAAAATATTATCAATTTCACTTCAAAATAGATTGCTCATTCTATTGGGAGCTGTTGCATTGAGTGTATTGGGCGTGTATTATATGCGCACCATGAACGTCGATGTATTCCCAGACCTAACAGCGCCAACGGTTACCATTCTTACCGAAGCGTACGGAATGGAATCAGAAGAAGTAGAAAAGTTAGTAACCTATCAATTGGAAACAGCCTTAAACGGTTCGCCAAATGTGAGACGAATCCGTTCGTCATCAGCAGCAGGAGTTTCCATTGTTTGGGTAGAATTTGAATGGGGAACCGATATTTACCGCGCACGTCAAATTGTTAGTGAAAGGATCCCAACTGTCAGAGAGAATTTACCTGAAGGTATTGGAGCACCTACAATGGCACCTATTTCATCAATTATGGGCGAAATAATGTTGTTAGGAGTCACTTCAGATACTTTGTCAGCAATGGAATTGCGAACCTTATCAGATTGGACCATTAGACCACGCATAAAAGCCATTAGTGGTATTGCAAATGTGGTGGTCATAGGTGGCGACTATAAGCAATATCAAGTTTTTGCAAATCCAGAAAAGATGAAATATTACGATGTAAGTCTGTTTGAATTGGTAGAACACGTAAAGGAAGCAAACAAAAACGCTCCTGGTGGCGTAATTAATCAATATGGGAATCAGTATATTATTAAAGGTAGCGGTAGAGCATATGCATTAGAAGATTTACAGGAGGCTGTTTTAAAGCAAGTTAATGGACAAACTATAAAAATTAAGGACGTTGCAACAATTAAAATAGGAGCTGCCGATAAAATTGGGGATGCTTCATTAAATGCAGATCCAGCCGTAATTCTAACCGTCTCTAAACAACCAGATGTTAATACATTGGAATTAACAGACCGTTTGGATGAAGCGATTTCCGATTTACAAACCACCTTGCCAAAAGGTGTCAACATCAAAAGTCAAATTTTTAGACAATCAGATTTTATTGATGCATCTATTAGCAATTTAAATCAAACCTTATTAGAAGGTGCCTTTTTTGTGATGATTATCCTTTTCATCTTTTTAATGAATTGGAGAACAACCTTAATATCCTTATTGGCAATTCCAATTTCATTGTTAGTGTCCATTATCATTTTAAAATGGTTGGGTTATACAATTAACACAATGAGTTTAGGGGGTATGGCAATTGCTATTGGAGCGTTGGTTGATGATGCCATTATTGATGTGGAGAACGTTTATAAACGATTAAGAGAGAACATCAAAAAGCCGAAAGTAGAGCGACAATCTACAATTACTGTTGTCCGTGATGCATCGATAGAGATAAGAAGTTCCATTATCATTGCAACCCTAATTATTATTGTATCCTTCATTCCTCTATTCTTTTTAAGCGGAATGGAAGGTCGATTATTGCAACCTTTAGGTATTGCTTTTGTAACGTCTGTTTTAACTTCATTGATAGTTGCTGTAACTGTAACGCCAATTTTGTGTTCTTATTTATTGAATAACGAAAAGCTTTTAAACAAGCAAGCAGAAGGTACACGTGTTGAACGTTGGTCACAGAAACATTATGGTAATCTCTTGGAACGTGCGACAAATATTCCAAAAACCATTATTGGAACTACAGTAATTGCATTTATCATAAGTCTTTTGGTGCTAACCCAATTGGGACGAAGTTTTCTACCTGAATTTAATGAAGGGTCTTTAGTAATTAGTGTCGTTGGTCCGCCAGGAATGTCATTGGAAGAAAGTAACAAAACAGGAAATTTAATTGAAACAATATTATTGGATTTACCAGAAGTAGCAGTTGTTACTCGACGCACAGGACGTGCTGAATTAGATGAACATGCACAAGGCGTAAATGCATCAGAAATAGATGTGCCTTTTATTTTGAAGGACAAAACCAAGGAAGCCTTTTTTGAAGAAGTCAGAAACAAATTAAGCATTGCACCAGGAGTAAATATTACTTTGGGGCAACCCATTGCGCACCGAATTGACCATATGCTTTCGGGAACACGTGCCAATATTGCTATTAAAATATTTGGTTCAGATTTACAACGCTTGTTTGAAGTAGGCAAGAGTATAGAGGAGAACATCAAAGATATTGATGGATTAGTAGATGTAGCAGTTGACCAACAAGTTGAAGTACCGCAAATACGAATCAAACCCAAACGCCAAATTCTATCGGCCTATGGAATGACCGTTGGCAATTTAATGGAACAAGTAGCTATTGCTTTTGCTGGTGAAGAAGCAGGCGAAATTTATGAAGGTCAACAATATTTTGATTTGGTAGTTCGCTATGAAAAACCGTTTCGAGATGATATTGAAAACATCAATATTACCTTAATAAGTCTTCCAAATGGTGGGCAAACCATATTAGGTGAATTAGCAACTATTCAATCTGTAAGCAATCCAAACACTATCAACCGTGAAGATGTACAACGTAAAATTGTAGTGGCTGCTAATGTTCAAGGCAGAGATTTACGCGGCGCAGTCAACGAAATTAAGGAAGTGGTAGCTAACAATGTGAAAATGCCAGAGGGCTATCGTGTACAATATGGTGGACAGTTTGAAAGCGAATCCAAAGCATCACAATTACTTATGGTAACAGCAACCATTGCAATTGCTATCATTTTCCTGTTGCTATATTATGAATTTAAAGATGTAAAATTGGCTTTTATAGTATTGATTAATTTACCGTTAGCATTAATTGGTGGAATCTTAATTGTTTATTTCACATCAGGAATCATCAGTATTGCTGCAACTATAGGTTTTATAAGTCTCTTTGGTATTGCCACACGTAACGGTATTTTATTAGTATCCCGTTATGAAGATTTAAGAAAAGAAGGAATGAAAGGGTTTCAGTTGATAAAGACAGGAGCTTTAGACCGTTTAAATCCAATTTTAATGACAGCTTTTACAACAGGCTTGGCGTTAATTCCATTAGCCTTAAAAGGTGGTGAACCAGGAAGTGAAATACAAAGCCCAATGGCTGTGGTTATTTTAGGTGGTTTATTGTCAGCTACCATATTGAACTTGGTAGTGGTACCTTGTGTGTATCAATTAATAACTAAAAAAAATAATTGATGTATAGGTATTCATTTTCTTTTGAAAACTAAAACTAACAATAATTAATAAGTTTAAATAGGGGCTCAAAAAGTTCTTCTTTTGTTTTTCCGACTTCCTATAATTTTATTCAAAATAATAGGAGGGAAGAACGTAATTTTTTATTTGTATTTAAGTATTTGCTTAAATAAGATAATAATTATATACTTGAACTATGGAAAGAGCCATTTGTATAAGATTAGAAGCAGACGCTAAACAAATAATGAACTGTAGGGAAGTTGTTCAAGAATTGGATAATTCTTGTGATAAACTTTCTAATATTTTAAGTTTAACAGGAAATCCTGTTCGATTAAAGATATTGTACTTACTAAATCAAGAAGAACATCTTTGTGTTTGTGATTTAAGTGATATTTTAGAAATGAATGTTTCAGCAATTTCACAGCATTTAAGAAAACTAAAAGACAGAAATATTATTTACTCTCGGAAGGAAGCACAAACTATCTTTTATTCAATTAAGAAAGATAAAATATCACTATTGATTCCATTTTTTAAAATATTAGATGATAGTAAAGTTTTAGAAGATAAGTTATGGGCTCAGAAAAGAAATTAGTGGGAACAACAATTATTACTGCAATAGCGGCTTCATTATGCTGCATTACACCAGTTTTAACCTTAATAGTTGGAACTAGTGGAATAGCGTCAACATTTTCTTGGATTGAACCGTTTAGACCGTACTTAATTGCGCTGACAATTTTAATATTAGCAGTAGCTTGGCATCAAAAATTAAAGTCTAAAAAACAAGAAAATGATTGTGAATGTGAAGATGAAAAGCCAAAGCTCATTAACTCAAAAAAGTTTCTGCTTTTAGTTACGTTGTTTGCAGGATTAATGCTTGCATTTCCATATTACACTCAAATATTTTATCCAAATACAAATAAGGAAGTAGTTTATGTATCAGAATCTGATATCAATAAAGTTGAATATAGTATTAAAGGAATGACTTGTACTGGATGTGAAGTACATATCGAAAGTGAAGTGAATAAACTTGATGGAATAATTGAAGTTAAAGCAAATCACGAAAAAAGGAATACAATTGTTAAATTCGATAAAACAAAAGTTTCCAATAAAGAAATTGAAGATGCTGTTGGAAAAACTGGATATAAAATTATAGAATAATGGAAGTACTTTTTAAATCAACAATACAGTGTCCAAAATGTGGTCATAAAAAGGAAGAAGAAATGCCAACAAACGCTTGTCAGTTCTTTTACGAATGCGAGAATTGCAAAGAAGTACTTAAACCTAAAGAAGGAGATTGTTGCGTTTATTGTTCTTACGGAACAGTTCCTTGCCCGCCAATTCAAGAGAATAATAGTTGTTGCTAAATTATTATGAAAAATAGAATCTGGATTTTAAACTCGGCCTCATAAAATTTTACCTAAAACAACACTTCGATCTTTCGACCCTTCGAACCTTCGACCCTTCGGTAAACTCAAGGCAGGCAAACTCAGGGCAGGTGAACTCAGCACAGGCAAGCTCTGCACAGGCGCCACGGCTAATTATAATACATATGCAAACAACCCTTCGACGAAAAACTCAGGAAAGGCTCTGCGAAGCAAAATCGCTTAACGACACAATAAAATTGCATGAAAATCAGTTTACAAAGCTATTTTACACTTCGACTTCATTTCGACTGTGCTGAATATAAACGCTCAGTGCAGGCATAATGTCGGATTATAACTAGTGACTGGTCGGAAATACAGCAAAAAGAAATATTTTTAATTTTGCTGTATTTCCGACCAGACACTAACTACTAAAAAGTATTATAATGTTCTGCATGGCGTCTGCCCTGAGCGAGGCAGGAGTCGAAGGGTCACTTTGCTTTGCTTAAAATCGAAAGTTATTACTACTGTTTCTTGAAAAAATTTAATTTCAAAAGCATCTTCTACAATGTTAATGAAATCGAGGTACGAGATTCACGAGCTCTTATTTCTTCAATATTATAGAGCGAGTAACCATTTTTTATGCGACGACGTGGCCACTGAGTTTACC
>JBLIDK010000063.1:0-10086 GCA_047632595.1 Sphingobacteriales bacterium | reverse complement strand
GCATCTTTTAACTATTTCTGCACAAACTTCTTGGTTTGGTTGTCTTGGGTCACCGTTTTTAACAAATTCAACTCCAATCATTGCTCCAACACCTCTTACATCTCGTATTTCAGGACAAGTTTGTTGCAATTTTTCCATTCTTTCCCTGATTGCCAGTCCTATTTTAACTCCACGTTCATTAAGATTAATGTCTTTCATGTACTTAATAGTGGCCGAAGCAGCTACACAGCTAATTGGACTACCTATATAAGTACCACCAATTGAACCACCAGCAGCGCTATCCATAATTTCAGCTCTTCCAACAACGGCGGCTATTGGCAAACCTGAGCCTAGAGATTTAGCATAAGTGCTAATATCAGGCTGTACATTATAGTGTTGCCAGCTTGCCCAATGCCCTGTGCGACCAAATCCACTCTGAATTTCATCCATTATTAACATAACACCATGCTTGTCACAAAACGCTCTTAAACCTTCTAAATATTTTTGAGGAATTGGGTTAAAACCACCTTCGCCTTGAATAGGTTCTAGAATAACGGCGGCTAACTCTGTAGGATCTATTAAATTATATGCGCATTCATCCAATCTTTTTAATTCAAAAACAACAAATTCATCTTCCGTTTTTCCGTTGTTGTATCGATAAAAATTTGGAAATGGTAAGCGGTAAACTTCAGGAGCAAATGGCCCACAATGAGGTTTATAAGTAACCTTACTTGTGATAGACATAGCCATCATCGTACGTCCATGGTAAGCATCTGAAAAACAAAGAATACCAGAACGTTGCGTAGCTTGTCTTGCAATTTTGATTGCGTTTTCAACTGCTTCAGCACCAGTACTTACTAGCATTACTTTTGTATGGTCTCCATGCGGTAAAATTTCGCAAAGCTCTTCACATAATTGTATATATGGTTCGTAGGTAACTACGTTAAACTAGTATGCAAATACTTCCCAGCTTGCTCCCTAATTGCTGCAACAACTGGCTCTGGACAAGGCCCTGCATTCACCACTCCAATACCACCTGCAAAGTCAATTAATTCTCGACCATCTATGTCTGTTATTATAGCGCCTTTTGCATGGCTTACAGTTGCTGTATTGAAAACTCCAACGCCATTCACTACTACTTTTTTTCTTCGTTCAAGAAGTTCTTCAGATCTAGTTTTTCTGCAATCATTTCATTAAATATTTAAGGCTGCAAATGAGATTATTTAAGTATAATATCTCATTTGTGTAGTTTATTGTGTTAGTCAAATTTCATGACGTAAACATGGCTTTTGAAACTAATTTAGATGTTACTTTTTCAAAGTAGATTGTTCCACTAATTTACTTATTAATAAGTCCTAAGTTCAACTAATAAAAAAGTTAAACTAGTTTAATGCTATTCTTCAGATTCACCTTCAATTTCATTTGCATGTGGAAATTCAAGTAATGCAATAGATTGAATTGCATTTCCAGCAATACCTTTGATTGAAGCGTGCATATCAACCGTGTTTATCAATACTTTTTCGAGCTGTTTTTCTCGTTGCTTCCAAATTCGGTTCATTGAACGCTTTTCAGCATCCATATCACTTTGCATTTGAGTAAAACCTTCAACTATGGCCTCAATTTGCATTTTAAATGTATTACCCGTTAAAAAATCATACAACATGTTCATTTTATCCCCTTTATTATCCTGAGATAACATAGCAGTATTAAGTTGGACCACCAATTCTCTAAGTGCAATACAAAGACCTTTAAATTCGGTATAGGTACAAATCCAAATTCCGTCACGCATACCCATTTGCTCCATACCTGATGGCATAGCTTCGGTAACTAATACTCCAACATCCGCACTTTTAACGCGCATATCAGCTTTAAACTTCTCTATCCAAGAAGGTTGAAAATCTTTGGTTCTTTTACTTTCATAGTAAATCTTACCACAATTCTGCTGCGCTCTTGTGTTCACCACTTGAATACAGTCTCCACCTCTTGCCCCTTTTTTAATTTCCTCAATAGTATCTAATGGAAATTGTGCCATTAACCATTCTTCAATTGCTAATTCTTGAACCTCCCCTTGAAGTTGCATGGAGCCTTGCTCCTGCTTACGCTTCATTTCTTCCGTAAGATTCTTTTGATCATCAAGCTGTTTTTGCATTTCTTTAAAACGCAATTCGCTTTTTTCAGCTTCCTGTTTTCTTATTTTTTCCTTTTCGGTTGTTAAGGTTTCATTAATGGTGATTTGTGCCTCTGCCATTGTTTTTTCCTTAATTTCTTCTTTCTCACGTTTTAATCGCTCTAGTTCTATTCGAGTTTTTTGCATTTCTTTAAGCTGTTCAGACTTTTCAGAAAGTTCAGATTGCATTGCTTTAAATTGCTCTGCTTGTTCTTCTTGTACTTTGGATTTTAGGGAAGCTTCAAAAAGTGCTTTTTCTTCTTTTATTTTACGCTGTAGCTTTTCCTCAAAAAGAACATTTTCATTTTTCTTCTTTGCCTCAAACTCTAAGCGCTCTGTATTCAAACGTTCTTGCTCCTTCTTATAGGCTTCTCGTTCTTTATTCAGTTCACCATGCATTTCAGCCTTTATTTTATCTTCAAGTTGATGTGCTAGAATATCTTGTACATCAATTAAGGTTGAGCAGTTTGGGCACTTTATCTGATTTTGGCTTGACATGAATAAATTGTTCTAAAGGAAAAAAGTTAATATTTCCTGAATATCCGAAAATGAGTTGATGTTTCTAAGAATGTTGAAAACCTTGTATTAAGTTTATTTGGGGTACTTATTTTCAAGCCAAGTTTTAAGCAGTTCCAGCTCTCCTGAATTTAATCCATTTGACTTTCCTCTAGACATGTCTTTTACCACAAAAATCGGTTGTAAAACTTGTTATTGTCTAAATAGGGGTAGGTTTTTCTGCATAAAAACAAAAAGCTATCCGCCTTAGGCGGATAGCTTTTCAATTATCTTAAGCTAATTACGTTTATTCAACCTGAAAAGACCTAGTAGCAACCTTATCGTCACCAATAACTTGTAAGAAATACATTCCTTTAGCCAATAATGAAGTATTTACTTTTACAACACTTCCAGTAACATCAGCATTGAACAAAATTCGTTTGCCAACTGCATTAATAACAGAATAGTTTTTAATCTCGTTGTTTTTCCAGTTTACATTCAATTCGTTAGATGTTGGATTTGGATAAATTAACAAATTTTTAAAAGATGATTTATCACCAATGCTACTTACGATTTCTTCAGTAACTTCAATAAATACCATTGCTGTATCACACGCAGCCATATCATCACAAACTGCATAAGTAACAGTATCAAAACCAAAGAAATCAGCGTTTGGTCTGTAAACCAATAAACCAGAAGTTAAAGACTCCGTTGTTCCTGAAGATGCATCAATAACAATTGTAACTGAAGAAGTATCAATTGTACCATCCGAGTCGGTATCATTCTCTAATATTGCTATAGTATCTGTTGTATTTTCTTCTAAAACAGTGTTGTCGTTTTGCGATATTGGAGATTCATTACTACTACCGCCACCAACAGTTTGTACCAAACACCATTTGAATAATTCACCACCATCAAGACCTGGGGCATTATCTGCAACTGTTAAAGTCCATGCACCATCAAAATTTTCTCCATCAAAATTTGCTAATGTTCCTGAAGCCATAAATGTGCCCATTTCTGTTTCACCATCACTACAAGCTGTTTGAGCTGATTCTGTGCCCAAATCGCTGAATTTTAAATCAAGAAAAGATTCTTCACTACAAGAACCTGGCAGTCCATTGCCATATAAATCAACTGTTGTAGCTGTTTCATCATGCAACAAAGAAAAATACATGTCACCTGGATATGAATGTGTAAAATATATTACAACTTCCATACCTGTAACTAACTGGCTAGTTCCTTCAATTACCACTTCCTGTGTGAAAACAGAGTTTATAGGTAAATCATCAATAGGATTACCTGAAGCATTGGTGTAAGCTGGATTACATGTAGTAGATGGTCCTGTTTGTGCCGAAGTAATTAAGAAATAAGTTGAAATTAATAAGCTAGATAGTAGTAGTTTTTTCATTTTTAAATAGAGTTAATTTTAGGAATAAAGTCAAATATACGAAATTAAGTAATATGATTATAAACTATTATTGCTCAAAACATCAACAAGAGTTTTGCAATGAAGTAGTTCCTATATCATTTGTCATCCGCAGGAACATGGTGACATACTACATTTTTTTAGCATTTTTCATCCAAGAGCTCATAAATTCCCATAAAAGTATCATGATTCTAATTCGTTTCCATGTCTTTTGGGTTATGCCTGAATTTCAACTAGTTGTTTTCTTAATTCTTTGGTTTTTTTTTCAATTTCTTTTTTATCAAGACTTGAAGGAGCCTTGTAATCAAATGTTGCCTTGTTTAAACTCATTGTTTTGAATTAAGATACAAGATAATTAAAAGATTTTAACGGAAAAGGCTTACAGTACCTCCAAGGGAAGAAGTTTCTCCAGTAAATTTGTTTTCGAGGTTTAAATGGTACACATAAACTCCTTGAATTGCAGGATTAGCACTGTTTTGAATGTTTCCTTTCCAACCAATTTCTGAATTATCTGAGAAAAATATTTCTTGACCAAAACGATTGTAAATTCTAAGCTGGGTTTGATAGGTATCCTTATAAAAGGAAGCTGGATTAAATATTGGATACTTATCACTACCTGGTAAAAATCCGTTAACGGGGTATTTCTCACAGTTATTAACGCACACTTGGTTTGAAATGCTTGTATCTGTTTCTCCAAATTGGTTTAAGTTTTCTGACAATGCAACTAAATAAAAACAGGCTTTACAACCGTTAGCATCGAAATTGTTAAATTGTGCTATTGAAGCTGATTCTTTATAGAATAGTCCATTAAAGTCTATTTGATATAAATCGAATGTAGAATTCAAGACTTGTCTATCGCTCAAAACTAAGTTGGCATTTAAATCTACCATTGTACTATTACCAATCTCCGTTATTTCAAGTCTTACCACTGCAAATCTATTTGAGATTTTATCAGATAATTGACAAGAATTAGTAATACGTATTTCAAATTCATTTATCACTTCTTCAAGAATAGACAAACCATCAAAAACATACCTATAAACACTATCTCCAGTCGTAGAAATTGTTTTGGAGCTTTGAAAAACTCCATCTTTGAAATGGCGAATTTCGTGAGTTAAAGTATTGGCTACAAAATTGGTATACCACTTCAATTCAGCAGTGGTTTCATCAATAACTTTTATTCCACTTAAATAAACAATATTGGGTAATGCTATAAAGTTTGCTGTGAAAATTTTCGCATTTGAAACACTCTGATCTCCGTTAGAATTTGAAGCTTCCATAGATATATTGTAATCACTTAAAGCATTTAGACCTTGGAAAAAATAAGTAGTGTCGCTTTTATTTATGTTAATTCTCATTGTAGTGGCGCCATTTTCCACTAGAACTAGTTCATACTTATCAACTCCAAATGGCCAGTTTTGGTAAGAGTTCCATTCAACCGACAAATCACCAGAACAGGAGTCTAGTTCATATTGCATAAATATGGTTCGGTGTTCTAAGCTAAAAGGCGAATCATTTATGCCATTTAAGTAGCTGGCAGCCACTCTGTAGTTTTCAGATTTTATGCCTGCTTCACTAGCAATACCCGGTGCTGTTAAGGTGTTGGTATAGGTAGTTGTATTGTGTCCAAAGACAGTATCAATCACTAAATTTTGTCCACCACTTACCTTATATATAATGTACCCTATTACTAGTGGGTCTGAGTTCGTATTCCAGGAAATAGTTGCCTGATCTAATGTATTTACTGAAACACTACTAATAATAGGCGCAGCAATTTGAGCTCGAAGGTTAATCGATACCAAACTTAAAAACGACAATAATATAATTAATGGTCTCATTAATACTCTTCAATTATTTTTTACCTACAACCACTTCGTAATAAGCGTGCAAATTTAAGTATTTACCAGCTAAGTCTCTTAATGTTTGTGCATCTGCATCCACTACCATGTCGAAATAGTCATCATAATAGTTTTCATCTAAATCATATGCTAAAAGTATTTTGTACTTATCAGCATGCGAAAAGATGTTTTCAATGCTGCCCATCATCATTCCACACATATATTGCTTTACCATTTCAAGCTCTTGTGCGGGAATTAGCTCATTCTGTAAACGCTCGGCTTCAAAGCTTATTTCATTAATGGTGTTTTGAGTAACATCTACACCTACTTCAGAGCTAATTGAAATATTTGCTCCATTTACATGCGGTACTAAACCAGCATAAATACCATAGGTATAGCCTTTGTCTTCGCGAATATTTTTCATTAGTCTTGAGCCAAAATAACCACCAAATGCAGTTAAAAGAACACGTAAATCGCCATAATCCTTATGCATTCTATTAATACTGGGAGCTCCAATTGAAATTGCTGATTGTACAGCATCAGCTTTAACAATTACTCGCTGCTTGTCAGCCGCATTAACAATTGGTGATTGATTTAAACTAACAGGATTTATTTTCCCCCAATTGTCTTTTCCCAAAAAGGAGTCAACCAACTTTGTAATGTCATTAGTAATTTGCCCACTAACCAAAAGATTTGCTCCCATTGGATTTAACTGCGAATTATAAAATGAAAGCAGGTCTTCTTTAGTAAACGTATCAAAGTCTAAAAGGTAAGGATGATAGCCATAGGTATGTTCTCGCCCGTAAATCATCTCTTTTAGCATGTTTTTGGACGTAAAGGCGGGTGTTTCCAGATTTACTTCTAACTTTTGCTTACTTATTGCTATATATCTACTAATACTCTCTTCTGTAAATACAGCCTCAGTTAATAGTGATTTAAACACTGGTAAAACCTTATCTAAAAATTTAGGTAATGCATAAAGTGAAATGCTACAGTAGTCCACAAAAGATTGAACACTATACCATGCTCCATAGAAATCAAAAATTTCTGAAATTTCATTGGCCGTATATGAACTAGTGCCCTCTTGCATAATATTTAACGCAACTTTTGGCACTAATTTATTTTGGGCATTAGTTGAACCACCGTACGGGAAGTGCAATTCAATTTTTAATACCTCATCTACTCCACCAGAAAATGAATAAACGTTTAAACCATTGTCAAACTGCGACTTTTCGGGAATTAAATGCTTTATTTTAACTGGTTTGTTAAATGCAGGTGCTTGTGTTCTATCCAAAATCATAATTAGTTATTGTTTTTCTTGTGATAGAAAAGAGTACTTGAATTGGTATCTCTAAAAAGATTATAAGCCATTGTATTTATTTGTTCAACTTCAACTGCACGGTACTTTTCAATTTCTTGATTAGCAAGGTTCGCATCACCTAACAGTTCTGCAAAAGCTAAATTTATCGACTTATTTAGCAGTTCCATGTTTTCAAAAACGTGAGTTGATTCTACTTTGTTTAAGACTTTTTCAAGCTCATTCTCAGTAATGGGATTTGCAATTAGATTAGCAATTTCTGCTTCAATTGCGGCATCAGCTTCAGCTAAACTAATATGTGACATTGGTTTACCAGAAATCACCAATAAACCTGGGTCTATACTACCCATAACATAAGCGTTTAGCTCTGAAAATATTTGCTTATCTCTAACTAAAGATGAATACAGTCTACTTGATTTACCGTTAGATAAAATGTCGCTTAATAGGTCGCATGTGTAATAATCAGGTGATAATTTATCCGGCATTGTGTAAGCCTTGTAAATTGCATCTTGGGGTACGTCTGAATCCACATGAAGTTCACGTTTTTCAACTTGAAGTGGCTCTTGAGGCAAGCTTCTAAGATATTTTTCGCCTTTTGGAATGGGTTCAAAGTATTTCTTTGCCAATTTCAGCACTTCTTGGTTGGATACGTTTCCGGAAACAACAAGAATAGCGTTTTGAGGATTGTAATGCTTTTTGAAAAATGCTCTTACATCATCCATTGTTGCATTTTCTATATGGGCTAACTCCTTACCTATTGTTGACCATCTATATGGATGAACTTTATAGATTAAAGGGAGTAAATGTTGCCATACATCGCCGTAAGGCTGATTGATATAGCGCTGTTTGAACTCTTCACAAACCACATTACGTTGAACTTCAAGACTTTTTTCACTAAATGCAAGATTTAGCATTCTGTCTGATTCTAACCAAAAAGCTGTTTCTAAGTTAGTTGCTGGCAGCTGAATGTAGTAGTTGGTAATATCGTTTGAAGTGAAAGCATTGTTCTCTCCCCCAACTTGCTCTAAGGCTGTGTCAAAATCAGGAATGTTTACAGAACCTCCAAACATTAAGTGTTCGAAAAGATGAGCAAAGCCTGTTTTATCAGGATTTTCGTCACGGGCTCCTACGTCATACATGACATTAAGCACTGCCATTGGCGTGCTATGATCTTCATGAACTAGTACTCGAAGTCCGTTGGAAAGGATGGTTTTTTTAAATGTTATCACTATTTTCTAGAATATGTTCAAAATTGCCTAAAAATTCTTCAATAAACTGTTTTAAAACAAAAAAAGCGGAACACTTAGTATTCCGCTTTTAAGTTATCACTGAGTTTTATTTATCAATTGAGCCCATGACCCTTTTCATAAATAAATTAAGTGCTTGTTTTTCAGAATGACCT
Source organism: Sphingobacteriales bacterium (assembly GCA_047632595.1). GTDB lineage: Bacteria > Bacteroidota > Bacteroidia > Sphingobacteriales > Sphingobacteriaceae > JBLIDK01. The sequence goes on along the minus strand of JBLIDK010000063.1, from coordinate 1,461 downwards.
TCCTCTTTCATAAGCTTTTGCACTTCCATTGCTCCATAAAGGTTTGAAATTAGTTCCCCAATAACATCTAGCTCCTCCTCTTTAATTGAATCGCTTTCTGTAAGGTTTTCTAAAACTTCAACAGCCTCCACAATGTAATCTACATCATGTTCGGCAATGAACTGGTTAATATGCTTAATTAGAGGTAATTTCATCTACAAACTCTTTTAATAATTCAGTTTTATTTGTTTGAATTTGTTTCAATAACTCGCCATTCTTAAATGCAGCAAACGTTGGTAGGTTATCTACGTTAGCCAAAGCTCTTGAGTTTGGGTTTTTCTCTGCATCCACCATTAAAAATGGAATAGAATCCTTATCAGAAGCCATCTTTTTGAATTTTGGCTTCATAATGCGGCAATTACCACACCATCCGGCAGAAAATTGAACCAAAACTATGTCGTTTTCACTTACAAAATTTGCCAATGAATCGTCTGTTATTTCTTGAAACATAATTCTTATTTTTAGTTAGCTGCTAAGTATTCAGCTGTACCTTTTCTATTTGCATTCATTGCAGTTTTTCCTTCTTCCCAGTTAGCTGGACATACTTCACCATGTGTTTGAACATGAGTATAAGCATCAATAAGTCTTAAAAACTCATTTACATTTCTTCCAACTGGCATGTGGTTAACACCTTCATGAAAAACAACTCCTTTTTCATCGATAAGATAAGTTGCTCTGTAAGTAACGTTATCACCAATTTTAAGTTCAGCGTTTAAATCTTCGTTGTATACATATTCGTTTACATCTAAAATATCTAAAAGCTCACTAAGGTTTCTGTTGCTGTCTGCAAGAATGTTATACGTAACACCTTCAATACCACCTTGGTCTTTTGGAGTGTTTAACCATGCAAAATGTACTTCTGCAGTATCGCATGAAGCGCCAATTACGATAGTGTTTCTTTTTTCAAACTCACCTAAAGCCGCTTGAAATGCATGAAGCTCAGTTGGGCAAACAAAAGTAAAGTCTTTTGGGTACCAAAATAAAAGAACTTTTTTGTTGTTCTTTGTTGCTTCTTCAAAAACGTTAATGCTAATTGTATCTCCCATTTCGTTCATTGCTGGAATGTTTAGATTGGGAAATTTTCTTCCTGTTATTGACATATTATTATTATTTTGTGTTGTTAATTACGTCAAAAGTACGGCTTATTAGTCATAGATTTTAATTATAATGACTATACTATTAATAGATTTTGTCTATATTTATACCTATGAATTTCCAACAGTTAGAATACGTAATAGCAGTAGACCGATATAAGCACTTTGCTGATGCGGCCGAGAGTAGAAATATTACTCAGGCTACGCTTAGCGCGATGATTAAAAAACTGGAACAAGAGTTAGGTACTAAGCTTTTCGATCGTTCTAAACATCCCGTTGTAACTACCGAAGATGGCATTGCCTTTATATCAAAAGCAAAAGAAATATT
>JBLIDK010000062.1:0-11125 GCA_047632595.1 Sphingobacteriales bacterium | reverse complement strand
AAAATAAACGCGCGCCAGTTTTATTTTTGAAACCTATGCCGCAAATAAAAACCGTCATCCTGATGATAATCCCAGACCGACGAAGGAGTATCGGGATGTATCGAAGAGCGGTTTTTGTAAACCATTCCTAAAATCTGGGACCGACCTATTTCGTTTTTGGAAGAGACTCTAAGGTAAGAAAGTTGAACTTTCAACTTTTCACTAAATTTTACAGTCTAGTATCCAAAACCTTCACCATTTTCTTCTTCCAATCACCAAAGGTGTTGTTTAAAATCTGCTTTCTAGATTCTGCCATTAGGTCCAAGAAAAAATGAAGATTATGCACACTACACAACTGCATGCCCAACATTTCCTTTGAGTGAACCAAGTGCCTTAAATATGCCTTGGTGTAAAAACGGTCAAAGTCTAAGGTGCTATCAGCCACAATCGGACTAAAATCACTCTCCCACTTCTTGTTTTTGATGTTTATGATTCCATCCCAGGTGTAAAGGAGTCCGTGGCGAGCGTTTCTAGTTGGTAAAACGCAGTCAAACATGTCAATTCCTAATGAAATACACTCTAACAAGTTTGCAGGAGTACCTACTCCCATTAAATATCGTGGTTTATCTTTTGGTAATATTCCACAAACCAACTCGGTCATGGCATACAAGTCTTCATGCGGTTCCCCAACAGACAAGCCTCCAATGGCATTTCCCTCTCGTTCAAAAGAGGCAATAGTTTCAGCACTTTGTTTTCTTAAATCGGGATACACACTACCCTGAACAATTGGAAAAAAGCTTTGGTCATAGCCATACTTAGATTCAGTTGCATCAAAGCGTTCACAACATCTTTTTAACCAACGGTGAGTTAAATGCATGCTGTTTGTAGCATAGTTCTTTTCGCAAGGATAAGGAGTACACTCATCAAAAGCCATAATGATGTCGGCACCAATGGTTCTTTGAACATCAATAGCATATTCTGGAGTAAATAAGTGCTTTGAACCATCAATATGAGAACGGAAAGTCACCCCTTTTTCGGTAATTTTTCGTTGATCGGCTAAAGAATAGACCTGGTAGCCTCCACTATCTGTAAGTAATGGCTTGTCCCAACCATTAAATTTATGAATTCCACCAGCTTTTTCTATTATGTCAAGCCCTGGTCGTAAATAAAGATGATAGGTATTTGCTAAAATAATTTGGGCATTAATTCGCTCATTCAAATCTTGCTGGGTTACAGTTTTTACAGTTGCGGCAGTACCCACTGGCATAAAAATAGGCGTTTGAATATCGCCGTGATCAGTAGTAATTGTTCCTGCTCTTGCACTTGAACTGGTGTCAGAATTTTGAATTTTGAATTTCATAATCCGCCAAAGGTACATTTGAGTTTATAATTGATTCAACTTTATTATGGATTATTGAAATATCTTTTCTTCCTTTACCTATTCGTAAGAGGCCTACCATGAAAAATCTTGTATTTCTACTTATTTTCCTGCCTGTTTTAAGCATAGGTCAGAAAAAAATCACCCTCCCTTCTTTGGATGGATTACTGATTACTGCAGATTTATATGAAGTAGCTAATTCAAGCGAGGTGCTAATTTTATGTCACCAAGCTGGATCTAGCAGAGGAGAATATCGCGCTACAGCGAAAAAACTGAACGATTTAGGCTTCACTTGCTTGGCAATAGACCAACGTTCTGGAAATACAATGAAATCCGTTAAAAACGAAACTGCGGAAAGAGCCAAAGAGAAATCGTTGAAAATTGGCTTTTTAGATGCAAAACAAGACGTTGTTGCTGCTATCAATTATGCTTATGAAGCATACGTCAAAAAGATTATTCTTGTCGGAAGTTCATACAGCGCAGCATTAACTATTAAAGTTGGTGTAGAACATGCAAACAAGGTTAAAGCCGTTGCGGCCTTTAGTCCGGGTGAATATTTTGGAGAAAAATACAAGGTGGGTCAAACAGCAAAAAAGCTTAAACAACCTGTTTATATTACTTCATCAAAAAGTGAAAGTGATAAAACAGGTGAGATTTTTGATTCCATAGCTTCTTCAAAAAAGGTGCATTTTATACCTAAAAATGCTGGCAAACATGGAGCAAGTGCTTTAATGGAAGAAACTGAGAACAATAAGGAATATTGGGAATCATTCACCACATTTTTAATCAGTATATAATACATAGCAACTTTATGTGGATAGAATACATCCTCTTGTTTTTACTAGCAACTTCTTTTATTTACACCTTAGTTTATCAACTCTATTTTTGGCCTAAAAAACTAGTTGAAGCTGCTGAAAATAAAGCAGAATTAGCCAAAGGTTTATCTATTGTACTTACTATTAAGGACGATGAAGAGAACATTAAAAGGCACTTAAGTCACTTTTTAGATCAAAACCATCCAAATTTTGAAGTGGTAGTTGTGGATGACCATAGTACAGACAACAGTGTTTTTGTAATTGAAGAATTAAAGAAATCGTACCCAATGCTAAAAACGGTTTATTTAACGAATGAAAATACCAAAATGCGAGGACTTAAACTGGCAACAACTCTTGGTATTAAAGCGTCAAAATTCGAAAGCATTCTTCTTTCCAATATTAATTGTAAACCCCGAACAAATAATTGGGCAAAGCGAATGCACGAAGCTAAAACTAAAGGCATTCAAGTGGTTTCAGGATTCACTTACCATAGAGGCGAAGAATCGTTTTCAAATTTGCTTTTGCGTGTTCATAGTTTGTTTAATGAATCGCTGCACCTCAATTTATTAGAGCATTCTAAACCCTATTCATGCGGAAGCTGCAATTTATTAGTCTCAAAAGAATTATTTTTAAGTTCAAAGGGCTTTGCTCCAAATCTTTACCTTCCTTTTGGGGAATTTGAACTATTGTTCAATAAAATAGCTACCCCAACTAACTCCAAAGCGGTTTTGCACCCTGAATCTTTTATATCACAACGATTAGAACTAAAAAAGTATTCATTTATTAAAGAAATTGCCAAACAAACGGTGGTAGAGAACTTATTTATTAACAACACAAACTCCATTCTTTACTTTTATAAGTTTTTCCATGTGGTCTTTTACCCGCTATTATTGCTTGCTATTGGTCTATTTTCCCAATATTATTTGTATTTCATTGGGATGTTTATTGCAAAAGTGGCAGTAAATTTGCTTTACTACTATTTTAATGCCAAACGCACAGGGCAATTACGTATCGTTTTATTAATTCCAATTGTCGAATTAATCCATATCTTAGTTTTGTTCCTAGGCGTTGCCTTTGGAAGGTTCAAAAAGGCAAGTTCATGGAAATAAAAAACAATTTATCAGAAAAAGCAAAAGTAGACTATGATTTAGTTCTTGCTGCCCTTGATAAAAACGACCAAAGTGCCTACTCAAAACTAATGGGTAAGTACAAACAGTCTGTGTACTTTATGCTATTAAAAATGGTTAACAACAGAGAAGACGCAAACGACTTAACTGTTGAAACTTTTGGCAAAGCCTTTGAGAACCTCGAGAAATATAAACCAAGCTTTGCATTTAGCACCTGGCTCTTCCGAATTGCGACTAACAACTGTATTGACTTTATTAGAAAGAAAAAAATATTAACCTTAAGTCTTGACAAGCCCATTGGCAGTGGTAAAGACGGCGAAGGAGGACAAACATTTGATTTCCCAGAAAAGGGTAACAACCCTGAAGATGCGATGATTGATGATCAGAAAAAAGAAAAACTTCAAGATTTGGTAGATCAATTACCCAGTAGATACCGAAAGCTTGTTATTCTTCGTTTTTACGATGAGCTTTCCTACGATGAAATATCAACGGATTTAGGTATTCCGTTGGGAACTGTAAAAGCACAAATTTTTCGCGCCAAGCAGCTTTTAAACAATATTGTAAACAAAACCGACCATAACTTCTAGATGAATTTAATTAAGGAGCACTTCCCTACTCTTAGTGCAAAACAATACCAGCAAATTGAACATGCAATGGAATTGTATCAAGAATGGAATCTAAAAATTAACATGATTTCACGAAAAGATATGGTTAACCTAGAAGAACGTCATTTCTTACATAGTTTAGGAATAGCAAAAGTTACTTCCTTTAAAAAAGGTACTAAAATTTTAGACTTAGGTACAGGTGGTGGATTCCCTGGAATTCCTTTAGCCATACTTTTTCCTGAAGTTGATTTTCACCTTGTAGATTGTATAGGAAAGAAGATTAAGGTGGTAGATACAATAGCCGATGAATTGAACTTAGTTAACGTTCAAGCCGATCATAAGCGTGCTGAAGAGCTAAAATCAAACTATGATTTTGTTGTTAGTCGCGCTGTAACTCGTTTACCCGTTATTTACAATTGGATAAACGAAAAGATCTTCTTCAAATCGAACAATGAGTTTAAAAACGGCATACTTTACCTTAAAGGAGGCGAAATTGAAGATGAACTAGCTGAATTAGGTAAAGAAAACACTATCTACCCTCTTTCAGAGCACTTTAAGCAAGAGTTTTTCGAGACAAAATTCGTTGTTCACATCCCAATTTAAGGCAGTTATTGTATTTTTTCTCTTTCACCTACGCTAGCGCTATTATTCCACGCGACTTTCTCGTATATTTGCACACTCAAATTTCAAATTAATAAAAGTAAAGAATTTATGAAAATTACCGTTGTAGGTGCAGGAAACGTTGGAGCAACCTGTGCAAATGTTATTGCTCACAAAGAATTAGCAAACGAAGTAGTATTATTAGATATCAAAGAAGGATTAGCCGAAGGTAAGGCCTTAGATATGTGGCAAACTGCTCCTATTAACATGTATGACAGTAGAGTTACTGGTTCTACAAACGATTATACTAAAACTGCAGGTTCTGAAGTTGTAGTTATTACTTCTGGTCTTCCTCGTAAGCCAGGAATGAGCAGAGATGACTTAATTTCAACAAACGCAGGTATTGTTAGAACGGTAACTGAAAACGTTATTAAGCACAGTCCGAATGCTATTATTATCATTGTATCTAATCCTTTAGATGTAATGACCTACTGCGCTTATTTAACTGCAAAAATTGATTCAAGCAAAGTATTTGGAATGGCTGGTATTTTAGATACTGCACGTTACAGAGCTTTTTTAGCAACTGAATTAGATTGCAATCCAAAAGATATTCAAGCAGTATTAATGGGTGGACATGGTGATACTATGGTTCCATTACCAAGATATACAACTGTTGCTGGTATTCCAGTAACAGAATTGATTTCTGAAGAAAAACTAAGTGCTATTGTACAACGAACTAAAGTTGGTGGTGGTGAGCTTGTAAACCTTATGGGTACTTCAGCTTGGTACGCTCCAGGTGCTGCAGCAGCTCAAATGGTTGAAGCTATTGTTAGAGACCAGAAACGCATTTTCCCAGTATGTGCTAAACTTAATGGTGAGTACGGAATGAAAGATATTTTCTTAGGTGTTCCAGTTAAACTTGGAAAGAATGGTATCGAAGAAATTATTGAATTGAAATTGAACAGTGAAGAGAAAGCTCTTTTAGTTGAGAGTGGCGAAGCTGTTAAAGATGTAATGAGTGTATTAGATAAAATGGAATTAGTATAATTTTAGATTACACTTTTAATTTTGAGCCTTCAGACTTAGTCTGAAGGCTTTTTTTATACCTCTTCTTTTAAAAATTTATGTTAACATTAAGAGTTTTGTGCCAAAAGTGCCTCAATGGCCAAATTATAGCCATTTAATCCAAAGCCCGTAATTACTCCTAGGCAGTTTTTACCTGTTAGTGAGGTGTGGCGAATTTCCTCTCGAGCGTAGATGTTTGATATGTGAACTTCCACAACAGTAACTTGAATGGCTGCAACAGCATCGGCTAAAGCAATAGAGGTGTGGGTGAATCCAGCTCCGTTAAGTACAACATGTTGGCCTTTTGTATTTGCTTCATGCAACGCATTAATCAACTCCCCTTCTACATTCGACTGAAAATAGTCAAATTCAATTTTAGGAAAAGCTGCCTTTAGCTGTTTAAAATAATCTACAAAAGAAGTAGAACCATAAACTTCAGGTTCTCGAGTTCCTAGTAAATTTAAGTTGGGGCCGTTAATGATTTTTATTTTCATGCTAAAATATTATTTCGAACGCAATATAAATAGATTCACTGCTATTCCCTTAATATACTCCAAGCATATCTGCATTTCTTTTGCGATTTGATTCAAAAGATACACATGTCACTTATAATTGATAATTTTGCAACTCTAGAAGCGAAAAAACAATAACTATACTTTTGATCTTAATGAATTGGAGCATCTACATAAAAGGATTTACTTCTTATTTAAAACTTGAAAAATCACTTTCTAAAAGCACCATTGAAGCCTATTTTAATGATGTCTCTAAGCTTGAGAACTTCTTAAATATTGAGTCCTCCACTCCTATTAAATCTGTTGCTCAGAACGATATTCAATTATTCTTACAATCGTTGAGCAGTATTGGTATTTCTGCTCGTTCACAAGCGCGTATTATCTCAGGTCTTAAATCCTTCTTTAGCTATCTGGTTTTAGAAGAAATCATCTCAACAGACCCTTGTGAACTAATTGAAACACCTAAAATTCCGCAGAAACTACCCGAGGTATTAAGCCTGGAAGACATTGACTTAATTATTGCCCAAATTGATCATAGCAAAGCTTTTGGGCAACGTGATAGAGCTATATTAGAAACTCTTTATGGCTGTGGACTTAGGGTTTCGGAACTATGCACCTTAAAAATTAGCGATTTACACTTAGATGTAGAATTTATAAAAGTAGTTGGGAAAGGAAGTAAAGAACGTTTAGTTCCTATTGGTGGAACAGCTACAAAACACATCAAATTATACCGAGAAAAAATTAGAGTACATCAAAAAATTAAAAGAGGGTCTGAAGACACCCTATTTTTAAATGTTAGAGGTGCTCAATTAAGCAGAATTAGTGTTTTTAACCTGGTGAAAATCCTGGGTGCCAAAGCTGGTATTCGCAAAAACATTAGTCCACACACCTTCCGGCATTCATTTGCCACTCACTTAGTTGAAGGTGGTGCCGATTTACGAGCAGTTCAAGAAATGCTGGGTCATGAAAGCATTACCACTACAGAAATTTACACTCACCTAGACCAAAATTACCTCAAATCGGTTATTCGGGAGTTTCATCCGAGGAGCTAACTACAATTCTCTGCCCTCTTACAAAACGATCTTTATTATTAAGGTCCTTCTTAATCTCAATATTAATGAAACCTAAACTCTTCATAAATGCAGCAACTTCATCCGCATTTGATTCGTTGGTTTCGAAATACAAAAAGCCATTATGAACAAGTTGTTTTGATGCCAATTCTGCAATAACCTTATAAAACACCAAGGGGTTTGAATCTTCTACAAAAAGTGCTGTGAAAGGCTCATAATCTAAAACATTTTTTGCCATTTCCTTCTTTTCCGACTCCAAAACGTAGGGCGGATTGCTGACAATTATATTGAACTCCAATTCTGGATTAGGTGTAAATGATCTTTCTTTCAATATATCAACTTGAAAGAAATTCACATCAGAAGCGAGTCTCAATGCATTGATTTCAGCTAAATCTAAGGCATCCTGACTTACATCAATTGTATAAGTTCGAGGTTTATAAAGCTTATGGTCCAAAACAATAGGAATACAACCTGAACCAGTACCTATATCTAAAATCTTCATTCCAATATGATGTTGGTGAGATTTTATTATCCAATCAACCAATTCTTCCGTCTCTGAACGTGGAATTAGCACTCTTTTATCAACTAAAAATTCATAGTCGTAAAAATAAGCCTTGCCCAACACATACTGAACAGGTTCATTTTTCGACAGTCTCCCCAATGCCTCACCCAAAGAAGCTGCCATTGCATCATCAAATTGAGGTGATTTCTCAGGATGAATTGCATTGGAACGCACAATGGCTTCAAAAACTAAATTCGTTATGCTTTCTGCTTCTCGTTCTCCGTAAATTGGCACTAAAGCTTTAATGTACTCTGATTTCCACTCCATTTATTGATTTAATACACACTTTTAACAATCTATGAGACTTCAAATCCTATCTTTGTTAAATTGTTCTCTTGCCCCCAAAAGTACATCAATTATGTCTCAACTCAGTGACGAAAATATATTTCATCGATGTGTGCAATTAGCATCACTAGGAATTGGTAAAACATACCCAAACCCTGTTGTTGGTGCAATTATTATGCTTGATGGCAGAATTATTGGTGAAGGGTATCATCGTAAATATGGAGAAGCCCATGCCGAAGTAAATGCAATTGAACAAGTTAATCAGCTCTACGGCGATAAGTCGGATGAAATGCTAAGCAAGAGCACTATTTTTGTTAGCCTTGAGCCTTGTTCCCATCAAGGAAAAACGCCCCCATGCGCCGATTTATTGGTTGAAAAGAAGTTTAAAAAAGTAAAAATAGGCTCAATCGACCCTTTTGATAAAGTAAATGGTCGTGGAATAAAAAAGCTACAAGAAAGTGGAATTGAAGTGGAAATGGCCGATGGCTATATCGCAGACCTCTGTTCTGAACTTAACAAGCGTTTTTTTACCTATCACAACAAACAACGACCTTATATAATATTGAAATGGGCAGAATCTAAAGAGGGATTCATAGCGCCTAATAATGAACGAAAGCAATTAAGCTGCAAAGAAAGCTCCCAACTTCTTCATCAATGGAGGTCAGAAGAACAAGCAATTCTAATTGGAACCAACACAGCAAAAATAGACAACCCTAAATTAACAGTTCGTGAAATTGATGGTAAGAATCCATTGCGCCTTGTTTTAGATCGAAATCTTGAAATTCCAAGCAATTCAAACTTGTATAGTAACGAAGCAAAAACTATTATTTTTAATGAGTTGAAAGATTCCATTACAGACAATATTCAAATGGTAAAGACCGACTTTGATAAGTATCTATTGCAGCATGTTCTGTATCAGCTTTACTTGCGTGAAATTCAATCCGTAATTGTTGAAGGCGGTGCAATTTTGCTTTCTCAATTTATCCGACTGGGATTATGGGATGAGGCTCGTGTTTTTAAAACCATTACCCCTCTCGATTCTGGCGTACCTGCTCCAGTTCTTTCGGTGAGACCAGCTCAAACAACTAAATCAGGTGTAGACAGCTTATTGTACTTTAGAAACAACCCAACTATCTGATGCTCATTCTTATTAGCATTGTTTTCAATGTATTATTGGTTTTATCTTTTAAGGTTTTTGACCTTCGAAATATTAATAAAATGAAGGCCATCACCATCAACTACTTTGTTGCTGGTAGTATTGGACTTATAGTATCTTCAGAACCTTTAACCTTAAGCTATTTTACTGAAGCTTGGCTGGTAATTGCCCTTGTTTTAGCTTTGCTTTTTGTGTGTGTTTTAAATTTAATTGGCTACGGAGTGCGAGAAATCGGAATAGCATCCACCACCCTATCTCAAAAAATGTCAGTAGTAATTCCTGTATTATTTGGGATATTTTACTTCAATGATGACCTTAGTATTCTTAAAATTATCGGACTCTTAATTGCCGTTTTATCAATTTATCTAAGCAGCAAGAAAAAGGACCTTTTAAAAATACCTTCTAAAAAATCAGTCCTTATACTCTCTGGGATTTTTCTTGGAAGCGGTTGTATTGACACCCTTTTAAAAATAGCCGAATATCAATTTATTGCACCAAATCAAATGCCTTTATTCTTTGTGTTTATTTTTCTTCCTGCAGGTATAATTGGCATTTTATTTCTGAAAATCCGTAATGAATTAGCCTTTTCCACTTGGAAAAGAAGAGACTTAGTTGGAGGAATAGTTTTAGGGATAATCAACTATACTTCCTTACATTTCTTGCTAAGAGCAATTTCAGAGTCTGGCTTAGATAGCTCTTCATTCTTCCCAATAAACAATATTGGAATTATTCTCTTATCGGTATTTGTAGCGGTGCTTGTATTTAAAGAAAAGCTTAATAATTATAAGATTATAGGTCTTTTAACTGGTATATTGGCCATTATCTTGATTTACTTATCCAACAAATAAGTTTAAAACACCTTATATTTACATTAAAGAAATAGAATTTGTCACTATTTGAAGATACTTACATAACAATCGAATCAAAAAGCGAAGGCTTTTTCAAAGACCGTGGAAGTAAATTTATCTCCTATGCTTTTCCTGTTCAAACCGATAAAGAAGCATTAAAACACTTAGCTGAAATTAAGACACTACATCCAAAGGCTACGCACCATTGTTATGCGTATAAACTAGGTATGGATTCAACTGCTTTTAGAGTAAACGACGATGGAGAGCCCTCGAATACTGCAGGCAGGCCTATTTTAAATCAAATTCTATCTGAAAACCTAACCGATATGTTTGTTGTTGTTGTTAGGTACTACGGTGGAACCAATTTGGGAATCCCTGGATTAATCAACGCTTATAAATCTGCTTGTCAGAATGCAACTTTTAATGCAAAAATGGTTCAAAGGGTTATAATGGAAGACTACCAAATTCGTTTTGATTACGATGATATGGGCACGATTATGGCTATTATTAACAGAGAAAAGCTTGAAATGAAGAATCAAAACTTTGTTGACACCTGTACCTTAGATATTTCCGTTAGAAAAAATGATGCCAATAAGGTGTATTCCCTTTTTAGTGAAATACCAAAGACCAAGATTGTTTATTTACATTAATCGATGAAGAAGATCTATTTACTTTCAATATTTTTAATTTCCACATTGCTCCAATTTATTATTGTAGCACAGGAACTTAATGCTAAGTTCATGAAATTACATGAAGATATTACGGTTAAGAATGCCCAAGAAGCCAAATCTTTTGTAATATCTAATCTTTTAAGTGAAGTTGGTTCAATTCAACTGGAACTAACTCATGTTGTAAATTCTCCATACTCAAAGCATTACACCTTTGTTCAAACAATTAATCAAATTCCAATATTAAATACTCAAATAAAGCTTAATACAAGTCTTAATGGTAAAGTTACTAGCATTTTGAGCAGTGCAATTACAGACAAAATCACTACAACTGTGTCCATTACAGAAACTCCTGAATTTCAAAGCCTCGAAACGTTGTTTTCAAATCAAATCAGCTCCAAACAATGGCATTATATCAATGGCTCTTTACAATTAGTAACCTGTATTGAAGGTAG